>JALTIG010000164.1 GCA_027004185.1 bacterium
ATATCACGAAGATCAAAGGAGTGAATTTTGCTGGGGTATTGGCGCTGTTTACAGGTGTAGTTGGTTCTCTTGTGCTTTCCAAATATAGTGCAACTCTATCTCAGTGGACATGGTTTACCGGTGCCATTATCGGTTACATTGCTTACTGGTTCTTGTACAGAGTGTGGTATGAGAAACATTTCCCTGCCATCCCTGAGTAAATTTCGGCGGGATTGCTGCTGGAAGGTTCGATGAGTCCATATATGAGGATCTTCCTCATTATGATTTGTTTCGGTGTTTTTCACAGCCTGACAGCCAGGGAACGTGTAAAGTCGGCTATTGTTGGCAGGATAGGCATGAGTCACGTGTTTTATGCCATTGTGCGATCAGCGACGTCTCTGACCTTGCTTATCCTGTCACTGGTCGCATTGTTTCATTATGCGGAAGGAACCCAACAGATATTTACACCCTATTATGGGTTTCGAGCCTTGATCCCTACGTTTATTGCCTTCTGGGTTGCGGGAAAGGCCTTACAGCAGGTTGTTAGGGATCGCCGTCTCCCCCAGGTATTCGGGATTAAAGAGTACCCAAAGGTGTTTTTCTTTGGTGGGGCATATAGGCTCTGTCGTCATCCTATGTATGCGGGATGGCTCATCGCGAGCTGGGGGGTTCTTCTTAGTAAACCCTATGTGCTCACGGTCTTTTATAATATACTTTTAACCTTCTATGTTATTTTCGAATCACTTCAGGAAGAAAAAAGGATGATAGAATTGTTTGGGGACAAATATCTGGCGTACAGGGAAAAGGTACCCTTTTTGATCCCCTATGGATTTTTGAAAATTCAGGATGTCCCACGGGATAGAGAATAGTTTGTTTAGTTGGTTTGACAAGATTTTTATATGCTTCGGAAAATTCTTTGCTGCAACTACATTTATTGTATAAGAATACAAAAATACATGTGGTTGACCCCATTTCCTCTCGGATAAGAAGAGGGAGTGTTGGGAAAGAAAAAGAATAAAAATTGTAAGGAGGTTTTTCATGGATGAACCGCTAAAGGGGATTAGGATTGTGGATTTGACAGCCGCTATGGCGGGGCCATTCTGCACCATGCTGTTGGCTGATATGGGAGCGGAGGTATTAAAGATTGAGCCTCCAGGCCGTGGAGATATGTTAAGAGATTTTGGTCCCCCATTTATTGAAGGGGAAAGTGCATATTTTCTCCTCGTAAACCGGAACAAACGGAGTATGACGCTGAACTTAAGAAGTCCAGAAGGCCTGGATATCCTGAAGCGTCTTGCGAGAGACGCAGATATTCTGGTCGAGAGTTTTCGCCCCAATGTAAAACATAAACTGGGGATAGATTACGAAACCCTGAGTGCGGATAACCCGAGGTTGATCTACTGCAGTATCTCCGGGTTCGGCCAGGATGGTCCCCTCGCATACCGTCCGGGATTTGATCCCATTGCCCAGGGGATGTCGGGATTGATGAGCGTGACCGGATATCCGGACTCTGGGCCTACACGTGTGGGGGTGGCCATCGGGGACTCTCTTGGCGGGATTTTTGCTATGTATGGGATTCTGCTTGCCCTCATTGAACGAAACCGCTCTGGGAGGGGGCAGTATGTTTCCACGTCCCTCTTAGAGGGCTTGGTGGCGGTATTGGGATTTCAGGCGGCCAAATATTTTGGAACGGGAGAGGTCCCCGAGCGCAATGGCAATGACCATGCCATGATGTCCCCCTATGGGACTTTCACAACCAAAAACGGCCATATCAATATTGCCGCAGGCAATCAAGGGATGTGGGAACGGCTATGCAAGACCCTTGGGATAGAGGAGTTGATAGAAGATGAGCGTTTTTTGACGGTTAAGGATCGGGTAGCAAACCGACCTGCCCTTTCTGCAATCTTGAATGAAAAACTTCAGGTAAAAACGAGTGAAGAGTGGATAGGGATCCTGAACGATGCAGGGGTCGCTTGTGGGCCCATACTGAATCTCAAGGAGGTTTTCGAGAATGAACAAGTACTCCATCTGAAGATGCTTGAGGAGATTGATCATCCCCGTTGTGGAAGGATTAAGACGATTGGTATCCCGACAAAACTAAGCCGAACTCCTGGGACTATTCGGAAGGCTCCTCCCCTAAAGGGGGAAGATACAGATGATGTCCTCCGAGAGCTTGGTTTTGATAGAGAAAAGATTATGACATTTCATGAGAATGGGGTTGTATAGGCATAAAAGGCGGTCTATGTGTTGTCCGGACAGCCTTGATTTTTATAGCATAAAGATGATAAGGAAGGATGCGATAAGTATCTTAAGGGGGTGTGGAGTGAATGAAAAAAGGCTTCATGGCATCTTTGGATTCATCATCTTTTTTGTTGTTATTTTATCTCCTTCCGCCACACCTGCGAAGATAACCAGTTCAGATCGGTCCCCTGTATACATTCGGGCAGATACATTAACCTATAACAAAACCGCAGATACCTATACGGCTGTTGGTCATGTCGTTATCAAGGGACGAGGCAGTGTCCTCAAGGCAGATAAGGTGGTGTTGTATAACACAACACGGGATGTTTCAGCAACCGGCCATGTAAGATTCAGAGATGGGAATGATCTGTTAACCTGTACCCACATGCGTTTAAATCTTATTACTCATCTGGGGATCATTTATCATGGGACCTTGAAAACAAAAAAGAGAAATTATCATATTACAGGGGAGCGTGCCGAGCGTCTGGGGCCAGAACGTTACCGTGTCTATAATGGAACTTTTACAACCTGTAACGCGAAGAAGCCTGCCTGGCAATTCAAGGCAGACAAAATGGATATAACGGTTGAAGGTTATGCCGTTGCCCGCGGAACAAGGTTTTATGCGGATGGTGTACCTGTGTTTTATAGCCCATACTTGATCTATCCGACGAAACGGAAGCGGCAAACCGGCTTTCTTTTCCCTATATTTGGTGGGTCCAGCCGATCTGGCCCTATCATTGGTGATTCTTTTTTCTGGGCGATTTCAGAAGATAAGGACGCGACCTTTACGGAAACCTACATGGGGGACCGAGGGCTTAAGAATGGGCTAGAGTTTAGGTATGCACGAACCATGCACAGCCAGGGGCAGTTGAACCTGCATTATATTAATGACCACAAATACCATGGAAATCGATGGGCCGTAATTTACCGTCATGACGAAGAATTTAAGAACGGATTTTACGCGAAGGCAGACATCAATAAGATAAGTGATAATGAATATCTGATTGATTTTAGTGATGACATCCCAGGGGAATCTGAAACGGATGCCCGGCGGGACAATCTCTTGAAATCCAAGGTGACATTTGGAAAGAACTGGAATAAATATAGCTTTAATGGGGAGTTTTCTTACTACGACGACTTGACAAAGAAAAATAATGACTATACGACGCAGCGATACCCTTATCTGAGCTTTACCGCTTCGGAACAACCCTTGTTGCATACACCCTTGAACTATACCTTTAATGGTACGTATGCCTATTATTACAAAAAGAAGGCACAACGTCTCCAATATGCCGATTTGTATCCCACACTTGCCTATCCCCTGGAGTTTTTCAAGGTCTTGGAACTGAAACCAAAAGCTGGTTTCCGAGAGACCATGGTATGGCCCTCCCATACAGATGGGTATCCCAGTAATTTTGAGTCGCGCAGTATCCCTGATTTCAGTATCAATGCCTATACTGTCGTACAGCGGATTTTCAATGCTGGTGGATCTAAATCATTCAAGAATACGATCAAACCCGAAGTTACCTATGAGTACATTCCTGATATCAGTCAGCCCGATCTTTATTGGTTGCGTCCCATTGAAAAGAAGAGTCTCATGACGTATGGTTTGACGAGTTTTCTGATCGAGAAGAAAACGAATGAGAAGGGAGAAGCTTCCTATCGCGATTTTATGCGGTTCAAGGTGTTTCAGAGCTATAATTTTTTGGCCAAATCCCACAAGGATGACTTTTCTTCCATTTCTGCCCAGTTGGATCTTTGGCCTACCAAGAGGATTTATTCAAAAACTGTTGCGACCTACGACCATACAAAGTCGGATTTTACACATTTTTATGAGACCTTGGCCGTTTCTGATAAACGTGGGGATAATCTTTCCCTCAATTACAATTACGACAGGGGCAGCACCCAGCAGTTTGATGCCAATGTATGGTTTGTTCTTACGGATACCCTCAACTTGATTTACAGCTCAAAATATGATTTTAAAGAAGACGATTTTTTAGAAAGCACCTATGGGTTAATCTATCACCCCCAGTGCTGGCAACTGGATTTTCAGGTTCACAATATCAATCGTTCCGAGGACGGAACGATCCCAAGTGAAACGCGGATCATTGTCATGTTCACCCTCGAAGGTTTGGGATCGTTTGGCAAAAAATAGGATAATGATATGGTTGCCGTGTTGTGTACTTTCCGGTCTTTTGAATATTCCGTTACAAACCCTGGAATCTTAGAATGAATTGTTTTAGGAGGATAATGACATGATAGAGGGTGTTGAAATAAAGAATCTTAAGGTCATTCCTGATGAGCGGGGACGCCTGATGGAGATCCTGCGTCGTGACGATGCGATTTTTTCAAAGTTTGGGCAGGTTTACATGACCACTACCTATCCTCAGGTCGTTAAGGCATGGCATGCCCATCAATTTCAGGATGATCATGTGGCCGCCGTTTCAGGGATGATCAAGCTTGTTTTATATGACGACCGGAGCGGATCACCCACGCGCGGGGAAATCAACGAATTTTTTATGGGGATCCATCGCCCACTTCTGGTCAAGATACCAAAAGGAGTTATGCATGGCTGGAAATGTATTAGCGAGACAGAGGCCTTGATCATTAACGTGGTGACCGAACCATACAATTATGAACACCCTGATGAGATCAGGGTTGATCCTCATACTAATTCCATCCCTTATCGGTGGGATAGAAAAGACGGATAGGTTGGTATCTATTTGGAGGTGGGTGGATGAGAATCCTTGTTACGGGAGGGTGTGGGTTTATTGGAAGTAATTTTATTCATTATTTTCTCTCCCGTTATCCTGAGCATCAAATCGTAAATCTTGACAAGCTGACGTATGCTGGGAATCTCTATAACCTTAGCGAAATTTCCGGACACCCGAACTATCTGTTCATCCAGGGGGATATTGCGGACCCCGTGGTTTTGGAAAAGGTTTTCGGAGAAGGTATTGATGGCATTGTCCATTTTGCTGCGGAGTCCCATGTTGACAGGAGCATCGAGGATGCAAAGGTTTTTGTTCAGACGAACGTGGTTGGGACTTATCAGCTCCTTGATTTCGCAAGACGCTATAAGGTTAGACGATTTCTTCATATATCGACCGATGAAGTTTATGGAGAATTGGGAAACCGAGGGGTATTCACAGAGAGTTCTATGATTCAGCCGAACAGCCCTTATGCAGCCAGTAAGGCCTCTTCTGACCTTTTGGTAAAGGCCTTTTTTAGGACTTATGGGTTACCGGTTGTTATTACCCGGTGTTCGAACAATTATGGTCCATACCAGTTTCCAGAGAAGCTCATCCCTTTGATGATTATCAATGCGGTTCGGAACCTTCCTCTACCGGTTTATGGCAATGGACAGAATGTTCGGGATTGGATTTATGTTACAGATCATTGTGAGGCGCTGGAAAGAGTTTTTTTCGAGGGGAAAGAAGGCGAGGTATATAATATCGGTGGGGATGGTGAAAGAACAAACCTGCAGGTTGTCCAAGCAATTCTTGATTATATGAAAAAACCAAGGTCCTTGATTACTTTTGTGAAGGATCGGCCGGGACACGATTTCAGATATGCCATGGACTATACTAAGCTTCGAAGGACGCTGGGATGGAGGCCCCGTGTAACGTTTGAGGAGGGAATCAAGAAAACCGTTGACTGGTACATGGACCATCGGCCATGGTGGGAAGCGATTTTGAGTGGGACCTATCGGGATCGGGTTTATGATAGGCAAAAAGAAAGTCGTGTGGATGTGAAATATTCGAATCAACCGAGACATAATATACTGGTAAAAGGTTGAGTTTTTTATGACGTTCATATGGATAAGGATGTGGCGGATGTTTCTTGTTTCAGGCATAGTGTGATTCTATTTTTTCCTCTTTTTTTTAATGGTTGATAAGGGGCATAACCGTTTTTGATGGGGGGTTATATATGAGGATTTGTGTGATAGGCACAGGCTATGTGGGGCTTGTGACAGGCTGTGGCCTGGCAGAATTTGGGATGAAGGTAACCTGTGTGGATAAGGTAGTGGAAAAGATAGATATGCTCCAGAGGGGAGAGTTGCCCATCTATGAACCGGGACTTAAGGATTTGATGGAGAAGAATGTTACGAGTGGGAGGCTTAAATTCTCTACGAATATCCCTGAGGCCATTCGCAATAACCTGGTCCTTTTTCTTGCTGTGGGCACACCATCGGATGAAGATGGGGGAGCAGATTTGCGGCATCTTTTCACTGCGGTGGAAGAAATTGCGGAGAATATAAATGATTATAAGGTGATTGCCATCAAGAGTACAGTTCCGGTCGGGACGGCGAAACAGGTCATTCAAAGGATTTCCAAACGGGCACCCGATGCAACCTTTGACGTAGTTTCCAATCCTGAGTTCCTTCGGGAAGGATCCGCGGTTGAGGATTTTCTCCATCCGAATCGAGTGGTTATTGGGACGAATAGCAAACAGGCTACAGCAATTATGAAGGATATCTACAGCCCCTTGTACCTCATCGAAACACCTTTCGTGATTACCAATAATGAAACGGCGGAAATGATCAAGTATGCCTCAAACACCTTCCTTGCTGCGAAGATTTCGTATATCAATGAGGTGGCGAATATCTGCGAACTGGTTGGGGCGGATGTGCATGTGGTGGCCCGTGCCATGGGATTAGATGGGCGGATCAGTCGGAAGTTTCTCCATCCGGGACCTGGGTTTGGCGGATCCTGTTTTCCGAAGGACACCCGCGCGTTGTATCATTTGGCAAAGAAGAAGGGATACGATCCTGTGATGATAAGTTCTGTGATTCATGTCAATGAGAGACAGAAAAGGCGAATGGTTGAAAAGATCAAACGCAGGGTAGGGGGAGACCTGAATGGTAAACTGATCGGTGTACTTGGGGTGTCTTTTAAACCTAATACCGATGATATCCGTGAATCTCCTGCCATTTTTGTAATGAAAAAACTCTTGGAAGCCGGGGCTTCCGTACAGGCTTTTGACCCAGCGGCTATGAAGGAAGCTCGCAAGGTGTTTCATGAGGCCATTTCTTATGTTGAAGATGCTTATGAGGCGGCAAACGGGGCAGACGCTCTGGTTCTCATGACGGAATGGAATCAATTCAGGGGGCTGGATCTCCAGGAGTTGAAGACCAGGATGAGATCACCGATTTTTGTGGATACCCGCAATGTTTATGATCCCCAGAAAATGGAACAGGCGGGGTTTATCTATGAAGGGGTTGGCCGTTGAGGCACTGCCTCTTCTTGGGGGATGCCCATATCCTCCCAAAAGAGAAGGATTTTCAAATACGCTTTTCAAAGTTTCTTCGCTCTCGTGGGGGGGCGTATGATTATCTTTTTATCATGGGGGACCTCTTTGAATTCTGGTTCGGTTTCGATGGATACAGGTTTCAGAATGAATACGGAGAGGTTCTGAACGCCTTAAGTGAACTTGCCTCTCATGGGACACAAATTATTTACCTAGAAGGAAACCATGATTTTAACATGGGGCCGGTTTTTTCTCGGGATCTTCTGGCAAGGGTTTACACGGATTGGGCACGTTTCGATGTTGATCATCGTCGGTGGTTTGTGACCCATGGAGACTTGGCATCGGCGCGCGGGTTTCGATATGGAACCTATCGGAAGCTGATTAAGAATCCTCTGACATATGATCTAATACGGCTCATGGGCCCCCGTATCATCCTTAAGATGGCTGAAAAGATGGCGTTCCTTAGCCATCAAGTTTATCATGCTCCTAAGGCCTATGATGCTGAAAGATATATGGGATATGTGAGGGACCAGTTTTTAAAGGGCTATGATGTGGTGATTATGGGGCATACGCACCGGGCAACCATCAAGGAGTACCAGATCGGGAGGCGGAGCTGCCTTTATGTCAACTGTGGGGATATCAAAAAGAAAGAGACCTATGTCACCTATCATACAGGTGAAGGGTTCAGGATCGAAAGGGGGATTTGAGTTTAGATCAAGGAAAGAATCTCTCTCCAGAGGATAGATTTCCCCTCTCCTGTTTTTGCAGAGTAGGGGATAACCTGGATCTCTTTCTCACTCGGCCATCGGGCTCTCAAGGTTCTTTTGATGTTTCCAAGTTGCTGGATCAATTCCCGTTTTTTGAGCTTATCGGTTTTATTGACGATAAGAATGGTGGGAATTTGGTGGATTTTGAGCCATTCAATGAGACTGAGTTCTTCATTTTGAAGCCCTCGGCGAATGTCAATGATAAGTATCATGCTTTTCAGGTTTGGGTTGCCAGTAAGGGTGGCTTCAACTAGACTCTTCCAGTTTTTCTGCATGGTTTTAGGGACCTTGGCATAACCGAATCCGGGAAGATCCACGAAATAGATGGAGTCATTAACACTGAAGACGTTAACCATGCGGGTTTTGCCAGGGGTGGAGCTTGTTTTCGCCAGATTTTTTCGGTTCAGGAGTGAGTTGAGAATAGAGGATTTCCCCACGTTCGATCGCCCCGCGAAAGCAATCTGGTTGGGGTAGGGGAGTTTCAATTGATCTTTTTCTGCAAAAGATTTGATAAATGTGGTCTTTGTGACTTTCACCACTATAAGGTTCAAAAAAAATCTCTGACTGTTGATGCTACAGCTTCTACCTCGGCATCAGAGAGTTCTGGATAGAGTGGAAGGGAAAGAATCCTCCTGGTGAATTTTTCAGCGTTAGGGAATTGCCCCTCTTTGAATCCCAAGTTTTTAAAGGCTGGTTGTAGATGAATGGGTGTAGGATAATGAATGGCTGTTTCTATTCCTCTTTTGGCAAGAAAAGAGGCGAGTGCGTCTCTTTTTGATGACTGAATGACATAGAGATGTTGCACTGCATATGAGCCTTCTTTTTCCGAGGGGGGAAGAGTAAGAGGAAGGTCTGCAAATCGGGAAGAATAAAAGGCAGCGATCT
>JALTIG010000165.1 GCA_027004185.1 bacterium
GCCGATCCTCAAGGTGCTTGAAAGGCGAAGGGAAGCCACTGTTGGAGTTCAGGAAAAGGCCCGTGCCCTGGAAGAAAAGGCCAGGGCTGAGAAGATCCTCCTTGAAGAAAAGCTGGCAAAGGTCCGGCAAGAAATCGCGCACGAGAGGGAGGGTATCCGTCAGAAGGTCGCGGAAGAACAGGGAGCCATAATTGACCAGGCTCGACAGGCCATTGAAGCAGATATTCCTGCTTTGAGGGAAAAGGTAAAGGGTGAGATAGGAAGGGTAAAGGAGGAATTGGGACGGGAAATCGAGCTGTTTGCGAGTCGAATCGCAGAAAAGGTTTTAGGCAGATCATGAGGAAGCATGGCAAGGGCTTAAAATATTTGGTAAGCGGTTTCGTGGGAGTTCTCATTTTGCTGGTTGCGTTTCCAGCGCTGGCGACAGAGGTGGGGAGGCAGGGGATCAACTGGAAAGGCTATATCTATCGAATTATCAACTTTATCATCCTTGTCTTTTTACTCATTAAGTTTCTTAAGAAGCCATTGACCGAATTTTTGGAGAGAAGGCATAATCAGGTTAAGGAAGAGTTGCGGAAAGCCCAGGAGCTCTCCGCCGCTGCGGAGAGTGCTTACAGGGAGGCCCAACAGCGGTTGGCAAATATGGACAGAGAGGTTCATGCGATCCGTGAACAGATGTTGAGAGATGTGGAGCAGGAAAAGAATCGTTTGTTGGAAGAAGCCAAGAAAAAGGCAACGATCATGCGGACACAGGCCGAGCAGGAACTGAGGGAAGAGATTGAGCAGATGAAGAAGAAGATAAGGGAAGATATCTCTCTCAAGGCATTAACGCTCGCGGAGGATCTGGTTAAGAGGAGCATTACGGAAGAGGACCAGAAAAGGCTGGTTGATTTATATGTTCAACAGGTCGGGGGTAAGAATTGAAAGAAGGTGTGGTGGCAAGGCGTTACGCCAGTGCATTGATGGAAATCGGGCGTCGCGAAGGAAGGATCGAAGAGATCCTTGCGGAGCTCCTTAAAATACGTGCCATGTTTGAAGAATACCCTAATCTGTGGAAGGTGGTGTCCCTCCCTATCTGGCCCCTGGAGGGTAGGAGGAAGGTATTAAGTAGCGTCATGGAGAAGATGGAATTCAGTGAGGCAATCATCCGTTTTTGTGATATTCTGGTAGAGAAGGAGAGGATCAAACTTCTTTCAGCGATCATTTCAGTTTTTCAGAATCTCGTCGACAAAGTGCAAAACCGGGTTCGGGGTGTTCTCTACGCACCGGAGAAACTAAAAGATGAGGATTTTGAAAGGCTTAAAGGGGCGTTGGCGAAGTTTATGGGAAAAGAGGTCGTCCTTGAAAGGGATGTGGACCCTGCTCTGATCGGTGGCATCAAGGCACGGATTGGTGAGACTATTATCGATGGCAGTGTTCGGGGTCAATTAGATCGTTATCGGGAAAAACTATTATCTGGATAGAGAGAGAAAATGAAGATAAGAGCGGAAGAAATCAGCAAGATCATTGAAAGCCAGATTGAGGGATTTGAAAGGGAAGTCGATGTCTCTGAAACCGGCATCGTTTTGTCGGTGGGGGATGGGATTGCCCGGATATACGGATTGGAAAATGCCATGGCGGGCGAATTGCTGTCTCTTCCCCATGACGTATATGGCATGGTCCTTAACCTGGAAGAGGACAACGTTGGAGCCGCCCTCCTCGGGGAAGACTATCTGATCAAAGAGGGGGACACCGTGAAACGTACGGGGCGTATCGTCGAGGTCCCGGTAGGTGAAAAGCTGGTTGGGCGTGTGGTTAATCCCCTTGGACAGCCCATCGATGGGGCGGGACCGGTTGAGGCAGAACAAACGCGGAGGGTTGAGATTAAGGCGCCTGGAATTGTTGCCCGTCGGCCTGTTAAGGAGCCCCTGCAAACCGGACTGAAGGCGATAGATTCTATGGTTCCGATCGGTCGGGGGCAGCGTGAATTGATCATCGGGGACAGGCAGACCGGAAAAACCGCACTTGCCATTGATACCATCATCAACCAGAAGGGGCAGGATGTTATCTGTATCTATGTAGCTATCGGACAGAAACGGTCGACAGTTGCCCAAGTGGTGGATAAATTAAGAACTTATGGGGCGATGGAGTACACAATTGTCGTATCGGCCACTGCCTCTGAATCTGCCCCTATCCAGTACCTCGCACCTTACGCGGGGGTAACTATGGGGGAATACTTTAGGGACAGCGGGCGCCACGCCCTTTGTATCTATGATGACTTATCGAAACATGCTGTAGCCTATAGGCAGTTGTCGTTGCTCCTAAGGCGACCTCCGGGGCGTGAAGCCTATCCGGGAGACATCTTTTATCTCCATTCAAGATTGCTCGAGCGGGCGGCGAAACTCAATGATGAGCTGGGAGGGGGATCCTTGACGGCTTTGCCTATTATTGAAACGCAAGCGGGGGATGTGTCTGCCTATATTCCTACCAATGTTATATCGATTACAGATGGGCAGATTTATCTCGAAACCGACCTTTTTTATTCAGGGGTACGCCCAGCTATTAACGTAGGGCTTTCGGTTTCTCGGGTAGGAGGTAACGCACAGATCAAAGCAATGAAACAGGTGGCAGGAACCCTCAGGCTTGACCTTGCTCAGTATAGAGAAATGGCGGCCTTTGCGCAATTTGGAAGCGACTTGGACAAAGCGACCCAGGCCCAGTTAGCACGTGGAGAGAGACTGGTTGAGATCCTGAAGCAAGGCCAGTACACACCGCTTTCTGTGGAGAAACAGGTTATGATTATTTACGCAGCGGTTAACGGATTTCTGGATGCGTATCCTGTTTCCGCTTTGAAAAGATACGAAGAAGAGCTGTATCAGTTCATGGAGGGAACACATCCTGAGATTGGTCAGGCCCTGTTGGAAAAGAAGGTTATCGATGACGATGTTTCCGGGAAGTTAAACGAGGCACTAAAGGAATTTAAAGAGAGGTTTGTGGTTCAATAGAGGCAGACTTGTATTGAACAAAAAATGTCAGGTGGGAAATCCTGTGCTACCAGTAACGTAATGAGAAAGAAAGGGAAGAGTGCCCAGCTTAAAAGATATTCGTAAGAGGATCGCCAGCGTAAAAAACACCCAGCAGATTACCAAGGCGATGAAGATGGTTGCCGCCGCGAAGCTGCGGCGTGCACAGGAATCGATTGTCAACGCCCGTCCTTACGCGGACAAGATGTGGGAGGTTATCGGTGACCTTTCTACCCGGGTGGAGTTGGATCGTCATCCCCTTCTTATCAGGAGAGAGATAAAGACGCGTGAGGTTCTGATGATTACATCAGACAGGGGTTTATGCGGGGGGTATAACCAGAATATTATTCGGGAGGTTAACCGTCTTCTTAAAGAGAAGGGGGAAGGGGTCGAGAAGGTTCAACTAAATATTGTTGGCCGAAAAGGCCTGGAATACTTCAAACGGAGGGATTACCCCATCCGGAGGGAATACAGGAATATCCTTGCAGATGCTAATTATAAAACGGTCTCTGAGGTGGGAAAGGATATCGTCGCTGCATATGAAACGGGTGAGTTTGATGAATTGGTGATGGTTTATAACCATTTCCGTTCCGCAATCTCTCAAAACGTAACGGTCCAGAGACTGCTTCCCATTGAACCGATTTCTGTTCCGGAGGAGAAGATCCTTGTCGATTACATCTATGAGCCTTCAGAGGAGGCTATTCTGAATCAATTATTGCCAAGGTACGTAGAGGTTCAGATTTACAGGGCTATGCTGGAGGCCTTGGCTAGTGAATACGGTGCGCGGATGACGGCGATGGAATCGGCCACCAACAACGCAACTGAAATGATCGATCGCCTGACATTGGACATGAATCGCGCCAGACAGGCTGCTATTACGAAGGAACTTATGGAGATTGTTGGGGGTGCTGAGGCACTCAAATAGATAAAGACGAGGGAGGGGAAGATTAGGTCAATGGAAGAAAGAAACTTAGGCCGCATCGTTCAGGTGATTGGCCCGGTAGTGGATGTAGAATTTGAATCAGGGAATCTGCCTGAAATCTATAATGCCATTAGGATCACCAACCCCACGATCAGCGATAAAGAATGGAATTTAGTGGTGGAAGTTGCCCAGCATCTCGGTGACAATATCGTCCGATGTATCGCTATGGACAGCACGGATGGGTTGGTAAGAGGTATGAAGGCCCTTGATACGGGAGGGCCGATCAAGGTTCCGGTAGGGCGAAGTACCCTCGGCAGAATCATGAGCGTAGTTGGTGAGGCAGTGGATGAACTGGGACCCATCGAAAGCGATACCTACTATCCTATTCATCGTCCCGCGCCTTCTTTTTTGGAGCAAAACACCAACGTGGAGGCCTTTGAGACTGGGATTAAGGTGGTAGACCTTTTGGCTCCTTATTCAAAAGGGGGAAAGATAGGCCTCTTCGGCGGTGCTGGAGTAGGGAAAACCGTGATCATCATGGAGCTGATCCATAATATTGCGATTGAACATGGCGGTTTTTCCGTATTTGGGGGTGTTGGAGAACGGACAAGGGAAGGAAATGACCTTTGGTTGGAGATGAAAGAGTCGGGTGTTATCGACAAGGCGGCCCTGATCTATGGGCAGATGAATGAACCACCAGGGGCACGGGCCCGGGTAGGCCTAACAGCCTTGACAGCGGCTGAGTATTTCCGTGACGAAGAGCATCAAGACGTTCTTCTGTTTATCGATAATATCTTCCGGTTTACGCAGGCCAATTCTGAGGTTTCGGCCCTTCTTGGACGTATGCCGTCCGCTGTGGGGTATCAGCCCACCCTTTCCACCGACCTTGGAGAACTGGAGGAGAGGATTACATCAACCTTAAAGGGTTCTATCACTTCTGTTCAGGCGATCTATGTGCCGGCCGACGATTTGACAGATCCGGCCCCGGCGACAACCTTTGCTCACCTGGATGCTACCACAGTTCTCTCCCGCCAAATCGCCGAACTGGGAATCTATCCGGCGGTAGACCCACTCGATTCAACCTCCAGGATCCTGGATCCTCAGGTGATCGGGGAGGAACATTACAAAGTGGCGAGGGAGGTTCAACAGATTCTCCAAAAGTATAAAGATCTCCAGGACATTATTGCGATTCTTGGGATGGACGAGCTATCAGAGGATGATAAATTGATTGTCTCCAGGGCGCGGAAGATTCAGAGATTTCTTTCTCAGCCATTCTTCGTGGCAGAGCAGTTTACTGGCACCCCTGGACGATATGTGAAGCTTGAAGACACCATCAAGGGCTTCAAGGAGATTGTAGAAGGTAGACATGACGATCTGCCGGAACAGGCCTTTTATATGGTAGGAACGATTGAAGAGGCCGTTGAAAAGGGTAAAAAGCTTCTTGCTGCATAGTCAAAGATTGGTAGGGATACGAGATGGCTGAAGAGTTTTTGCTGGAGGTTGTGACACCAAAGAGGATGGTGCTAAGGGAGAAGGTGGAGGAAATTACTGCTCCCGGGGAGCTGGGCGAGTTTGGTGTGTTGAGTGGGCATACGCCTTTTTTCACTACGCTTGGGATTGGCGCGTTGATGTATCGTAAGGGCAAGGAGCAGAGATACATTGCTGTACACTGGGGATTTGCGGAGGTTCTGGGGGATAAAGTGACTGTCCTTGCCGAGATTGCCGAGCGTGACAATGAGATTGATGTGGAGCGGGCAAAAAGGAAAAAGGAAGAGACGGAAGAAAAGTTGAAAACCTTAAGTCCGGATCATAAGGAGTATCTTAAGGTAAAGGCCTCACTTGATAAGGCGATGAATCGTATGATCGTTGCGGGCAGACAGATGTGAGCTAATCCCATCTTTTTAAAGAATTCAGGCCCCTTCAACCGATGGACAAGGCATCCAATGACGCTGAAGGGGTGAAATTTTATAACAGAGACGAAAAGAAGGGGGTATGGATGCGTTATTCCCAGATGTTGTTGCCAACCAGGAAGGAAACTCCGGCAGAGGCAGAGGTTATAAGCCATCGATTGATGTTCCGTGCGGGGTTGATCCGGAAGGTGGCGGCGGGTATATATACCTACCTGCCGCTTGGGCTTCGTACAATTCGCAAGGTTGAAGCGATTGTTCGGGAGGAAATGAATGCTGCCGGCGCACAAGAAGTTCTTATGCCGATGGTTCAGCCAGCAGATTTGTGGGTAGAAAGCGGACGATGGGAGTTTTACGGCAAGGAACTGCTGAGACTGAAGGATCGTAATAACAGGGATTATTGCCTAGGGCCCACGCATGAAGAGGTTATTACCGATCTGGTACGGAGGGAGATCCGGTCTTATCGGGATCTTCCGTTGAATCTCTACCAGATACAGGGTAAGTTCAGAGATGAGGTCCGTCCCAGGTTTGGGGTAATGAGGGCTAGGGAATTTATCATGAAGGATGCCTACAGTTTTGACCGTGACGATGCCTCTGCTGAAGTGAGTTATCAGGCCATGTACAAGGCCTACACCCGCATCTTTGAGCGGTGTGGGCTGAGGTTCAAGGCGGTCGAAGCGGATTCGGGGAGTATTGGAGGAAGCCATTCCCATGAATTTATGGTTCTTGCTGAAACGGGGGAGGATGTTATCCTTTCGTGTAATCGGTGCACCTATGCTGCCAACACCGAAAAGGCTGTTTCGCTTTTGCCGGAAACAGGAGAGCCCCATAAAGGGGGGGCTGTAGTACCAACTATGGAAAAGGTTTATACCCCTGGCAAAAAGCGCGTAAGAGATGTGGCAGACTTTTTGAAGGTAGAGGAAAAGAGACTGATCAAGACGTTACTCTTCGAAACGGATCAGGGATTTGTAGCCGGCCTTATCCGGGGTGACCTGGAGCTGAACCCGATCAAGCTGAAGAATCTACTGGGTGTAAATTTTATCGTGATGGCATCGGATGAAGAGGTGAAACGGTTGACGAAGGCGGATGTAGGGTTTGCGGGTCCCATAGGGTTGCCGATCCCGGTGATTGCCGATCCATCTGTGATGTCGCTTCATGATGCTGTATGTGGGGCTAATGAGACGGATTACCACCTGATTCACGTGAAACCCGAGAGGGATTTTGAGGTGAGTCAAGTGGCGGATATCCGTCAGGCTCGTGCAGGGGAGATTTGTTCCCGTTGTGGGAAGGGGACACTGGAGAGTTTTCGTGGGATTGAGGTAGGGCATGTCTTCAAGCTTGGGACGAAATACAGTGAAGCGATGGGTGCCACCTTCCTTGATGAAACTGGAAAGGAACGTTTCATCATCATGGGATGTTACGGGATTGGTATCGAGCGAACTGTGGCAGCGGCCATCGAACAGAGCCACGACGAGGATGGCATCGTTTTCCATGAGAGTATTGCGCCTTTTTCCATAGAAATTGTCCCTGTTCAAATGAAAGATGAAAGGGTTGTTGGTTTCTCTAATAAACTCTATGGTGCCTTGACTCAAAAGGGGCTGGAAGTTCTGTTGGATGACCGTGAGGTTCGTCCTGGCGTAAAGTTTAAGGATGCGGATCTTATCGGGATACCTTTACGGGCTGTGGTCGGCAGAAAATTTAAGGAAGAAGGGTTGGTAGAGATCAAATCACGTGAAACAGGTAAGGTTGAAGAGGTACTGGCAGATGAGGTTGTCGAGATCCTGGAGTCAAAGGTGAGTCATGATTAATCCTGCTCTTCTCCCTCTCAGTGGCGTTACTAGACAAGAGCTCACGCAAAGGGCGCAATGTCTATCCGAGAAACTGAAGCAGGCAGGGTTGCCCCTGGCTATCATTGGATATAACCCGGATCTGTTTTACTTTACCGGATCTGTCCAAGCCGGTTATGCCCTGATCACACAGGAGGGGGAAACGGTGTACCTCGCGAGGAAGGATCCGGAGCGTGCCAGAGTCGAATCCCCGCTTGAGAAGGTTATCCCTTTTTCGAGATTCAGGGAGATCAAGGAAGCCGTGCGGAACCTCATGGGAGGGATTCCACGAAGGGTGATGCTTCCGCTGGATGTGGTGCCCGCAGACCTCTTTCTTCGTTTCAAGGAGCTTCTGGATCGGGCACACATTGAGGATGGTTCGGCCATGGTCCGGGAGTGTCGAATGATCAAGTCCCCCTCCGAGCTGGAAAATATCCTTAAAGGGGTAGAGATTTATGACAAGACGATTCGTCAGATGCCCAGACTGATTCATGCTGGCATGAGCGAGGCCGTTGCGGAAGGGATGTTGATGCTCGAGATGCGGCGGTATGGGCACCAGGGACTTGTGCGCATGAGAGGATGGAATCAGGAGGGGATTGATGGGTGTCTATACGCGGGAAAGGCTGCAGCGATCCCGACATTCCTGGACGCCCCACTGGGAGGAGTGGGAATGACACCCGCCATTGCCTTGAGGGGAGGGACCTATGAGATTCAGCGAGGAGAACCTATCGTATTTGATGCTTCACCTGGTATGGGGGGATATGTATCAGATCAAACCCGCACAGCAGTGATTGGCAGGCTTTCGAACAAGATTGAAGAGGCGTATGGGGTTGTCAGGGAGATGATTCAGAGGTTTGAGGCCGAGGCGAGGCCCGGAGATCCCTGCAGTGATTGGTTTAAAAAAATGGAGTCGATGGCAGAATGTGCCGGGTTAAGTGAAAATTTTATGGGGTATGGAAAAAGGCGTGTAAGGTATGTAGGCCATGGAATTGGGCTTGAGCTGAATGAATGGCCCGTAGTGGGGGAAAGACTTCCTTGGAGGTTTGAACCTGGTATGGTTCTGGCGATTGAGCCAAAATTGGTATTTCCGGAGATAGGGGCTGTTGGTCTGGAAAATGATTATCTCGTTACCTCAACCGGCGTGTCGCGTCTTTCCATCACGGATGATGAAATCATATCCTTACCGGATCAAGCCTGAACGAACGTGGTACATTCGTTACATTCTTGGTGCCGAAGGCGGGACTCGAACCCGCACAGGCATTCACCCACTAGACCCTGAACCTAGCGCG
Source organism: bacterium (assembly GCA_027004185.1). Lineage (GTDB taxonomy): Bacteria > Desulfobacterota > S145-22 > S145-22 > S145-22 > S145-22. The sequence continues at coordinate 8,947 of JALTIG010000165.1, forward strand.
TCTACCAATTCCGCCACTTCGGCACATAGTAAACTCATATATTAAATGATGGGGCTTGTCAACAAGCGTTGGAAAATTCTGTGAAAAGGGACAAACATCCTGTAGGGATTCCCCCTGAATACCCGGGGTGGGGGGAGGTCCAGGCGATCAGAGACAAACTTGAAGGGGAGAT
>JALTIG010000166.1 GCA_027004185.1 bacterium
TGATAGAACCGTCCTACACTGGCACCTGCATTATAAAAAAGAGGTTCTTTGGGATATGCTCATTGCCATTCTTACCTATGGGTTTGCAAACAGTGCCATTCTTGCATTAGTGACAATGGGTTTTAATATGACCTTTGGAATCAGTGGAGTTGCTAATTTCGCCTATGGGGCAATCTATATCCTTTCCGGATTTTCAGTCTGGATTTTTCTCAACACCCTGGGGATGAACTATCTTCTTTCTATTTTATTATCCTTCGCATGTTCCTTTCTACTTGGATACCTGATGTACCAGTTTATCCTTCTGAGAGTCAGAGGACTACCTCTCTCTGAGATCATGGCTACATTCGGACTTGGACTGGCAATCATGGAACTGTTCAGGTATTTTGACTTTGTCGGTGCAAAATATTCCCTCCCAGTTTTCATCGATGGTAGCATTTCAATCAAGGGAACCTTTATCGATTATCAACGCCTCCTGGTGGGTGGTGCTGCAATTATTCTTACAGCTGTTTTCTATTACTTTACCCATTACACCAAGATGGGACTGGCGTTTCGTGCTATCGCCCAGGATGACAAGACCGCTCTGACGCTGGGGATCGATCCTGACAAGATCGGAGCCCTGAGTCTCGCCCTCGGTGCAGGTATTGCTTCTATTGCGGCTATTTTTATCCTACCACTGGGCACCATTTCGGTAGAAAACGGCTACGAGGTTTTAATCAACGCGCTTGCCGTGTGCATCGTGGGAGGGTTAGGAAGTACCGTTGGGATAATCGTCGCAAGCCTTGTTATCGGGTATGCCCAGACCTTAACAGCAAACTACATTGAACCTCAGTGGATGATTCTGGTCAGTTTGGCAGCTATAGCAGCGGTTCTAGTCATCAAGCCTTCCGGCCTTTTCGGCAAGCAGAAAGAGCTGGAAGAACGGGTATGAAGTAACCATGGAACAGCGGAAAGAAAGGATTGATCGAGGGATCAAGGTCAGATCAGACGGCATCTATGCCTTGACTTCCTTCCGAGAGGTTTTTTACCTTGCGTTTCCGAGGCTGGTGCCTGTGGTAGGTCTGCTATTTATCTGTCCCCTTTTCAGCCCTTACTGGCGAGAGGTAATGGTTTCGACGGCAAGCTATACCCTGCTAGCCGTAAGCTGGGAATTGCTTTACATGACAGGGTTGGTCTCCCTTGGGCAGTCTCTCTTTTACGGCGTTGGGGCATATATCGCCGCTGTATTAAACGTGACCTGGAATATCCCGCCCTATCTCAGCATCCCCATTGCCACCGTCGGTGGGGGAATTTTGTGCATGCTGATATTGCTGCCGGTCTTGAGATTGAGAGGCATCTATTTCGCTATGGTGACTCTGGTCCTTCCCCTGATGTTTTCACGGCTTATAGAAGCTACTCGGATCCTCGGCGGCACCAATGGTTTGACAGGGGTCGCTTCATTCTCCAACTACTGGGTTTCGTTTTATCTTATCATGGGAGCCCTACTTGTAGCCTTTTTCGGATTTCGGAGGCTGGAGGGATCAGATTATGGACTGGTGATCAAGGGGATCAATGATAATGACCGTGCGATCATGAGTTCAGGAATCAACATTTACTGGTACAAGGCTCAAGTTCTCTTTCTCGCAGCAGCTACAGGGTGTTTTGCCGGAGCTTACGGTGCCCATTACAATATGTTTGCTGGGATGCCGGGGTTTGCCCTGGATTATTCTATCTTACCGATCGCAGCGGCGGCTGTAGGAGGGATGGGATCGTTTGCAGGTCCCATGTTGGGAGCCTTTATCCTGGTACCCTTGTCAGAGATTCTAAGGGCCTTGGGAACTCTGCGCATCGTTTTCTATGGCCTATTTCTTGTCGTGGCGGTTGTGGGACTGCCGGAGGGTCTTTTTCATTTTATTAGACGAAAATACGAGCAGATCGAGCGCTGGGTTGAGGTAGATCGATGAGTACCCCACCCTTACTACGTGTGTCCAGACTATTCAAACACTTTGGTGGCCTCACTGCCGTAGACCATGTCAGTTTCGAACTTCAAAGCGGTGAGATTATCGGGATTATTGGTCCTAACGGTTCCGGTAAAACAACGCTCGTTAACCTTATCACTGGTTTTGTCAAACCCGATGAAGGAAAGGTATTCTTTAAAAAGAACGAAATTACAAAAAAGCCCCCTTATACCATCACGGATATGGGAATCGCTCGCACCTTTCAGATGATCCGTCCCTTTTATCAACTCCCCGCTTATAAAAACCTGATTCCATCCCTTTTTTCTCCCCGGGTTCGTCGCCTCGTGGGTGGAAAGTACGGTGACCGGGATGCAGTGGCGATGGATATCTTAGAGGAAGTTGGGTTTGAACGGGATTCATCAGTTCCCTATAAAACCGCAAGAAACCTGCCACACGGCTATCTGAAACGCCTGGAATTGGGAAGATGCATTGCCTTAAGACCGGAGGTTATCATCCTGGATGAGCTTTTTTCCGGCATGAGCATTGCGGAGGTTACCAGCACCATACCCATTATTGAAAAACTACGAGATGAAGGGATAGCCATTATCATGATCGAACATCGTTTGCGAGAACTGTTTCAAATCACCAGCCACGTATTAGCTCTAAATTTCGGCCGGAAGATCGCTGAAGGAACCCCTGAAGAGGTATTGAACTCACCTCACGTGAAAGAGGCATATCTCGGAAGCACGGAGGCGGCGGAAGGGGAAATCGCATGCTAACCATCCGGAACCTCATGGTCTTTTACGAAAATGCCCTGGCCCTCAACGACCTTTCCCTTAAGGTGAAGGAAGGGGAGATCGTAGGAGTGATCGGTTCCAACAGCGCGGGAAAATCGACCCTGTTGAATACGATTGCTGGTCTGACACTCGACCTGAAGATAAGGGAACGCCGCAAGGGAGGGGAACGCATCACCGTGATGGGAAGGATGGCATATCTTGGAAAGGATATCACAGAAATGCTGGCAACAGAACGAGTCAAGCAGGGCATCGTACTTTGTCGGGAACGGCATCCTATTTTCCCTGAAAGTAACGTGCTGGAAAACCTGAGAATCGCTGCTTACCTTCAACCAAAAGCCAGATTTAGAAAAATGGTTATGTACATTTTTGAACTCTTTCCCCAATTAAAGGGATTGAGAAGAAAAAGAGCAGGATTCCTAAGCGGGGGTGAGCAACAGATGTTGGCCATCGGAATGGCCTTGGTAGCAGCCCCGAAACTGTTGTTGCTGGATGAACCTCTCTTGGGCTTAAGCCCTGCCATACAAACTCGCCTTGTAGAGACAATCGAGGAGATCCGCAACTCCCTTGGAATCACAATTATCATTGCTGAACAGTTTGCCCGCCCCGTTCTCCCCATGATTGACAGGGGATATATCATTGAGAACGGGATGTTGATCTTGACGGGGAGAGGTAAGGAACTAATGAACAACCCAGAGGTTCGCTCCGCCTATTTCGGTGTATAGGGGAAGTGCCGCATGACCACGGATGTACCCGATACCATTTTCGCATCTTTTGAAAAGACAGCCGAAAAAAAAGTGGATAAACCCGCTATTATCTACCTCGGAACCCCCTTGTCCTATAAAAAACTTCTCGGATTAGCCAGGCGATTCGCTGCCTCCCTTCATCATTTGGGGATCCACAAGGGGCATAAGATGATCCTTTATCTTCCGAATAGCCCCCAATGGATCATCGCCTGGCTGGCTCTTCAGCATCTCGGTGCGGTTCCCATCCCAATTGCCCCCATTTACACCGCGTATGACCTCCGCTACATGGCAGGAGATAGTGGCGCGGAAAGCATAGTCTGCACCGATACAAATTTCGGCTATGTAAAACAGGCCTTAAGGGAAACAAAAATCAAACGAATCATCCCCACCAACCTTGTGGATCTCCTACCGGCCTGGAAAAGATTCATGGGGTGGGCTTTAGATCGCGTGCCACGGGGGAAAATCGAGCACTCAGAAATTGTTTTCCCCTTTACGGAACTCTTGAAGAAAGGGACGCCTCCCGCGCCGAGTGTAGAAATTGCTCCCGAAGATATGGCAGAAATGCTCTACACAGGAGGGACGACCAGGAACCCCAAAGGGGTTCCCATCAGCCACGCCCTCTTTCTGAAAAGTGCTGTCCAGCAGCGGAAAACCGGCGAACCCTTGGTCCAATGGGGCAAGGACATCGTGATTCAGGGAGGACCCCTCTTTCACATCCTGGGCCAAATGGTCGGCTTAGGTCCCTTATGCATATCAGGGGACACTGTTATTCTCCTGCCAAGGGTCAATTTAGATGCCATGATGGACGCAATTCAGCGCTTCCAAGCCAAAACCCTGTTTGGCGTTCCTGCTTTATACCGGATGATCCTGGAACATGATCGAGTCGATTTTTACGATCTGAGTTCCCTTGTTTATTGTTTCAGCGGGGGAGACCTCCTTCCGGAAGAGGTTGCCAGACGATGGGAGGCCCGGTTCGGAATCCCTATTTACCAAGGTTATGGTACCACAGAAACGTGTGGCGGGGTCAGTTTGTGCCCGGTAAATGAAAAATACCCCCCACGCACAATTGGAAAAGTATTACCCATCAAGGAGATCAAGATTGTGGATCCGGACACATTGCAGCCAGTTACCACAGGAACGCCGGGCGAGCTCCTTGTCCATTCCAACCCCATGGTTACAGCTTATTGGAATAAACCGGAGGAAACAAAACAATCGTTTGTTTCATTAGATAACAAACTCTGGTACCGGACGGGAGACGTGATCTCCCAGGATGAAAATGGTTACCTCTATTTTGTAGACCGGACAGTTGACGTTATCAAGCATAAGGGATACCGTGTATCTGCTTCCGAGGTAGAGGCGGTCTTGCAAGAGCATCCCGCTGTGATCGGAACCTGTGTAGTGGGAGTACCTGACCAAAAGGTCGGAGAGCGAATCAAGGCTTTTGTCGTATTGAAAGAGGATGTCAAAGGCATAACTGGTTATGAGCTAACTCGCTGGTGCCGGGAAAGACTGGCCTCCTACAAAGTGCCGCAGTATATCGAGTTCAGGGATTCTCTTCCCAAGTCAAAAGTGGGGAAGCTACTGCGGAGAGAGATGCGGTCTCAGGAAAGAAAAAGGGTACAGAAATGAAAGCAAAACCCTACATTTTCTACCATCTTTAACAGAAAACCTAAGCTGTTAAAGAAGGGCCCCTTTGAGTCAAATGCAAAAGTTCTGAAGCGTTTCGGTAAACCCATCGATTCTTTTCCTTCATCAGGGAATATATCAACTTGTGATGCAGGGCGTGCCCAGATTTATAGGCCACTATGTGGCCCTGGAGGGGATGACCCAGTAGGGCAATGTCACCAATCAAATCCAGCATTTTGTGACGGACAAACTCATCGCTTGCACGTAATCCATCCGGATTGATCACACCGGTATCGTCCAAAACCACGGCGTTTTCTAAATTGCCGCCCTTTGCCAGTCCCATGGCATAGAAATTTGCAAGGTCTTTCTTAAAGCCGAAGGTCCGGGCATAGGCAATCTCATCGGTGAAAGTTTTGGGATTGATTTCAAGACTCAGACACTGTTTCCCGATAAGGGGATGGGAATAGTCGATGCAAAAGGTAATCTTAAGACCTTCGTAAGGATATAGGGTAATCCACCGATCCTTCTCCCTTACACTTACAGGTTCCGATACCTTGACATACTCCTTTTCAGACTTAAGTGTCTCTATTCCGCTTTTGAGAAGGGCTTCCACAAATACGCGCGCACTGCCATCCATAATGGGAATTTCTGGCCCATCCACCTCGATAAGAATGTTATCAATCCCCAGACCTGCCAGCGAGGCGAGCAGGTGTTCTGTTGTTGAAATACTTGTCCCATTGGTACCAATAATGGTGGCAAAATTAGCGTTGGAAATCGCGTTTATATTAGTCAGAATAGGAAGGGCCCTTTTATCAACTCTTTGAAAAACAACCCCCCTGTTGTCACCACTTGGAACGAAATGAATTCGAACCCTTTTTCCAGAATGAAGCCCAATCCCTTCTAAATAGAATTCTCTCTTTATCGTCTTCTGTTGAGTCATGTTTTTTCCTTTTATATTCCCGACGTCACATTTTAAGCAAGATACGTACCATATCTCAACATCACATTAAAATTCTATAACATACTGAAATTAAATAGGATCATTTAATTAAGAATAAGAACTAATCCGTTCTTTTGCTTATATTACATGTTCATTTTCATCTCACTGAGATGAATCCATCCTTTACACAAGGAGTGAAGGAGTGGATCGTAAGCCGAATTCTGTTCCCCATGGGGTGGTGATCATCCATCTAGGGAATACCGTTACCGGTATCCTCAAGCGACCTACCCGAGGGTCCCACGCGGGCCACGCAACCCTCCTATTTGGTCTTGCTCCGGGTGGGGTTTGCCCGATCAACCGGTCGCCCGGTCCACCGGTGAGCTCTTACCTCACCATTTCACCCTTACCAGGCACTCAGCCGAGAGAAGATTTCAGCTCGCCATAAAATGGAAAATTCTCCTTCCGCTGAGTGCCTGGCGGTATGTTTCTGTGGCACTTTCCTTAGGGTCACCCCCACTGGGTGTTACCCAGCACCCTGCCCTCTGGAGTTCGGACTTTCCTCCGGCAAAGAACCCCTTGCCGGCGATCACCTGATCCACTCCCTCCTATCTGCTTTTTTTAAGTTCATCAATCGCCTCATTTGCCAGGCGATCTGCCTCCTTGTTTTCACTCCTTGATATATGTATTATTTCATACGAAGGGAAAAAACGCAATAAATCATAGATCTTCTCCGCCAAAATTCTCAGATGAGGCTGTTTTATTCTATACACACCATTAAGTTGACGTGCCATGAGCTGTGAATCTGTATAGATCACCAAAGGCTTCAGAATCCCCTTTGTTGTTAAAAGGCGCAGGGCATAGATCAAGGCCTGGTACTCCGCAATGTTGTTAGTTGTCGTTCCAATGAAATGTTTGCCTCTTAGAAACTCATCCCCTAAATGAATTGTATACCCGATACCAGCGAGGCCAGGATTTCCTCTGGAGGCTCCATCTGTATGGATAACAATAGGGGAAGACAACTCTTCCTTTCCTTCTTTCTTTAAGATAAAAGGAAGATGAGAACTTACATCTTTAAACATTCCCACGTTGGGTCCTTTTCAATGAGATTCCGGGCCTCTCCAACGGTATAGAGAGATCCCGTTATCAGTAGAAGATCGCCTCTCCCCAGGCTGTTGGTTGCCATGGGGAAGGCTTTTTCGATTGATGGAGCAAGGTCTAACCTCGCTGCAGGCAGGAGAAAAGGTCGGATCCGCTTCGCGAAAGTGGAAATATCCGGTGCCCTTTCGTTTCGAGGTGTTACCGCGATCACATGATTAGCATGGGAGAGAAGGCGGTCCACTATTCTTTCCACATCCTTATCTGCTAAGATCCCTACCATGATATGCAATCTGTTAAATTTCAATGTCGTCAAGGCACGCTCCAGAGTTTCAGCCCCTCCAGGATTGTGGGCCCCATCAAGCATCAGTCTGATGGTAGGATCCTTAGTGTTTTTGAAGATCTCTCCACGTCCTGGCCAACGGACATGTAATAGGCTTTCAGGAAGGAACCTCTCCAGTTGGAGGGGATCCAAGCCTTTTAGGATATATAATGTTGCTATGGCCGTGGCGGCATTTTCCTTCTGATGATCTCCCATAAGAGAGGTTCTAAGACGAGGCAAAACACGGGTACCTTGCCGATAATCAAAGGTATCTCTATGAATGGATATGGAAAAATCTCTCCCGAACACGTAACTGGGCGCGTTAAGCGCTGCCGCTTTCTCCAAGAGCACCTTCAAGGCCTCCGGCACCTGTTTCCCAATGACCACAGGGATACTCGGTTTGATAATCCCTGCTTTTTCTGCTGCTATTTCCCTCAACGTATTTCCAAGCACTTGGGTATGCTCCAGGCTGATGGGGGTAATTACGGAGATTTCAGGCTTCAAAATGTTCGTGGAATCGAGCCGCCCGCCAAGTCCAGCCTCAATGACAGCCACTTCTACCCCCTTCTGCGCAAAGTAGTCAAAAGCCATTGCGGTGGTAAAATCAAAGTAGGTGAACCCCTCCTGGATGTTTCGCCTCTTAATCCCATAAAGTACATGCTGGGCATGTTTCAGAAGTTCCTCTTCAGTGATTTCGCGGTTGTTTATCTTGAAACGCTCGGAAAACCGCTGTAGATGTGGAGAGGTATACAACCCGCAGGAATAGTCCAAGTCTACCAAAATCTGGTGAATCATGGCAGCTACCGAACCCTTTCCGTTGCTTCCCGCTATATGTATAGACCGAAAGGAATGGTGAGGATCCCCTATAGTACTGAGAATAGCTCGAATATTCTTGAGCCCGAAGACCATCCCATACTTTTCCAAATGATGGAGATAATCCTCCAGGTCGTGAAACGTGTGAAGTTGCATGGATGTATTGCTCCCCCCCATTGTTCTTCCCTATCCAAAGTCGGCCTATTACCTGAATAGCTTTGTATAAGAGAATCAGGTACAGCTGTCAATCATTTTTAACTCGTGTTATATCCCATGTGATGAAGAAGAATAAGACCTTGCATTATGTTGGTCATCTAATTCATGGGCGAATTCTATCAGGAGTTAAAAACCATGTCAAACCTCCAATCAAAACTCAATGGGAGATTTCCAGATAAGGCACGCAGGGCGTTATACCTGTTACCAGTAGTTATCATGGGGATATTCTTTTTTTACCCGGTTCGCAGACTGGTGATTTCCTGGCCCACCAAACATCAACAAATTATCTTTCCGGTCCCCACAGATGGTATTTTTCGGGTACTCTATGATACCCGCCCCAATGGACACCAGACGACCGGGGTATTCCAGGTTTCCAAGAGTGATAAACTACGGTTTGTTCGAATGCTCTATCGGAAGCCACTGGACATCAAGGAGCTTGAAAGCAGGTACGCCCCAGGAAAGGTTACCGAGGATGCTGAAAGGGTTTATGTCCACCAAGATATCCCTCCTGTTCCTGAGATCCATATTTGCGTCTCAAATGTTAGACGACAGGCGCTGTCGCTGAACGGAAAACTTATCTACTTCTGCAATTTGTTCCCAGAGGGGGCCCTCCTCAATATCAAAATCCTTCGAAGATCCCAGGTAATTTGGTGGTGGTTGGGCTACCGGAAAAACAAATCCGAACCTTCCATCCACTAAACAACCCACGAACAAAAGCCTGTAAATGCTCTCGAATCACAGTGTCGAGAACCTGATTCCGAAGGATGAGATGAGGATAGATTATTTTAGTTTTCTGACTTCGGGATCGATCGAGGCATCAAGAAAAACCCTGTTTCTTTATTTGCCTAAGAGACTTCCACCGAGCGAGACGCTTTCGAATCTTTGCCTCGTAGCCAACCTCTTTTGGCCGGTAAAAGACTCGGGACTTTAACCCTTTGGGCAGATAGTCCTGGGGGACGACTCCGTCAGGGTCATCATGGGGATAGAGATATCCCTTCCCGTATCCCAGAGCTTTCATGAGACGGGTAGGGGCATTCCGAAGATGAAACGGGACAGGACAGGCCCCCGACCTTTCAATTTCCTGAAGGGCATTTCCATAAGCCTTATAAACAGCATTACTTTTTGGGGCACAGGCAAGGTAAATCGCTGCCTGAGCAAGTGCCAACTCCCCCTCGGGAGATCCCAAAAACCTGTAGGATTCCATCGATTGATTCGCTATAAGAAGGGCCATAGGATCAGCATTTCCAATATCTTCCGTCGCAAAACGAATCATACGGCGCGCCAAATAAAGGGGATCTTCACCGGAGGCGAGCATCCTTGTCAACCAGTAAAGGGCCGCATCAGGGTCACTTCCCCTCAGACTCTTATGAAAAGCGGAAATCAGGTTATAATGTTCTTCCCCGCCCTTGTCATATAAAAGGGTCTCCCGATGAATGACCTCCCGTGCTGAATCCACATCTATAACACGGTTTCCCATTTTATCAGGTGGTATGGCCATCACCAATCCCTCTAAGAGATTCAAGGCAATGCGGGCATCTCCATCACAAACTTCACTGATATGGATCAAAATCTCTTCTTCAACCACTGGATGAAAGGAACCGAGGCCACGTTCTTCATCGGAAATGGCCCTTTTCAAGAGAAATTCTATCTGGTCTGACGTCAAGGGTTTCAACACAACAACCTTCGCGCGTGATCTTAAGGGGGGGATAACCTCAAAAGAAGGGTTTTCCGTAGTAGCACCGATGAGTATAAAAGTACCGTTCTCCACATAGGGCAAAAAGGCATCCTGTTGAGATTTCGAAAAACGATGAATTTCATCGACGAATAGGATCGTTTTCCTTTTTTTCTTCTCCCAAACCTCTCTGGCCTCTTTAGCCGCTGCTCTTATGTCCTTCACACCGGAAAATACGGCACTGAGCGTTATAAAATTACATGAAAGTTGTCGGGCAATGATTTCGGCCAGGGTCGTCTTGCCACTCCCTGGAGGTCCCCATAAAAGCATGGAACGGATCCTTCCAGAAACAAGCCGTTTAAAGAAGGGGGCCTCCGGTGCCAAAAGATGCTGCTGTCCCACCATCTCGTCAATTGAGCGTGGACGCATTCTCTCTGCAAGAGGAACATGTTCAAGGTGCTGGATATCTGGCATTTTTTCAGGCATTAGAATCGGGCTGAAAGGCCTTTTTAAAAAAACGCACAAAGTAATCTATGCCAGACCAAACCGTCATAATAAGGGCAATCCATAAAAAAACAACGCCTATTGTACGCACGGGGATGGAAAAATAGGTATAGTGCAGGACAAGAAAGACAATAGCGACTGTCTGGCTAAAGGTTTTGTACTTTCCCAACATACTCGCGGAGATAATAATAGATTCCGTCGCGGCAATTCCACGAAGCCCAGTAACTGCAATCTCTCTCCCGATGATAATGGTTACGATCCAAGCCGGGACACGATGGAGCCCGACAAGCATGATCATGGCGGATGTCATTAAGAGTTTATCGGCCAGAGGATCAAGAAATAGGCCAAGGCGGGTGACGATTTTCATTTTTCTGGCCAGGTAACCATCTATAATATCCGTCAAAGATGCCAACACATAAAGAAGCGCCGCCAAGAAGTTCAACAATTTCCCGTTGAAAAAGAGCAGAAAGACAATGATGGGGATCACGAGAATTCTCATCATTGTAAGGCGGTTGGCCAGGTTCCAGAGCTTTTCAGATGGGTACATAGTCAAAAAGGCTACCGATACTTCCGATAATAATTTAAGACCCTCTTAACGTAACTCCTTGTTTCCCTTATTGCCGGGATTTTCCCGTTGGGTGAAATAAGATGGGGGCCAGCATTATAAGCAGCCAATGCGAGAGGGATATTCCCCTTAAACTTCTCAATTAGCATCTTCAAGTACTTGATGCCGGCACGGATATTTTCTTCGGGATCCATAGCATTCCGAACGGAGAGATCTTTTGCCGTTTCAGGCATGAGTTGCATCAATCCCAGCGCCCCCCTTTTTGAAACGGCATGGGGATTGAATTGGGATTCCGCGCAAATCATGGCCTTGATGAGTGCAGCATCGACACCATATTTCTTGGCATAAAGATGTATGATAGATTCATAGGGGATACGGCCAACTTTGCAAGGGGAAACGCCTCCCTCTGGCACTCGCCGAGTGTCATCCCCAATAAAAAGATGGTAGTTTCGGCTGGTAGGAACATTAGTAAAGTGAAAAACACCGTTAGCATCAACCATTACATAGATTCCTGAATAGGCGGGACGGGAAAGAAACACCATAAAAAACAGCAAAAAGATCCCCGCAAAGCTGACATATCCTTTTAATGAATGGTGCCATCCTCCCTTACCTGATTCAAGATCACTTCTTAATCCGTTCATATTTTTACACAGCAAATATACGTGCTGAGGGATATTTGTCAACATTCATTGAATCAGCCCTCGACTGCTTCATAAGATTAATTATGGCCGTAACAACGGGGTGCCTTGCCGATCACCGCTTTATTCTCGCGATCTGGTCTCTCAACTTATCTGCCTGACTGTTTTTCACAATCCGACGAATAAAGATATCGGAAGGAGTCACAGGCTTTCCGTAATAACGTCTGTTCCACTCGTTTCGTGGGGCAATTACCGCACCCTCCATGCTTACACCTGCAAAGGCACCCTTCGATTTGACAAAGGAAAGGATATCTCTCAGCTTCCCCTGAAAACCCGTTCCCACCGGCCCAGCAGCAATTCCAACATCCCCTCCTAACTTAACTGAGGTACTCATTAATGCATCTAAACCCCTTTGTGTCATCACCATGAGCAGGATCTCCGAAACCTTTCCGCCAATCTGAAGTCCAAGCGATACGGATCCCATCGTATAAAAGGCAGGATAACTCCATTCTCCTGTCTCCTTATCCCGTGCAAGAGCTACACCGCTTCCCCCTTCTCCACCTATCAGAAAAGCGCCCTTAATAACGCTTGGAAAGATAATCACAGCCTGGGCTTGTTGCAAATGGCAACGTGCCCATCCCATGTTAGGATCGGAAAGAATCTCCTTAAGCATAATCGTTGCTTTGTCCACCAGGGCCTCCGGTCTGGAGTAATTCTCTGCAGCCCATCCCCCCTGAATAAGGATCAAAGATGATAGAAGCATTAAAAAGATAGTCCAAACAAAAAATTTTTTCCTTGGTGCTGTGCTTGCCGGTTTCCCTCTCATAACTCCCTCCAATCGCTGGACCTTTTTACCATGACCCCTCGTTCGAAGCAATCCTCGTCACCTCGACCTTTGTTCATTAGCCTGAGAGATCAACAGGCACTTTTACACAAAGGGGAGGCCCTGCCTCCCCCTGTGATAAAGCGAACGGGATAATTTCGTTGCTTTCATATCAATTCATGCTTGTCCAATAGATTACCTCCCCCTCCTTTTGCCCTTTCAGGAGATCCATATGGTGGAGGGTAGTGAAAATCCGCTCCGCTTCATCCTCGGACACGCCCAACGCGTCGGCTGCCTCTTCTTTTTTAACCTTCCCCCGGTTGCGTATCAGGTCCAATAACTTCCTCTGCCCATCACTCAAATCTGCCAAGATATCCTGACCCTTGCGTTCAGCTTCCTTCTTCGCTGCGTAACTAGCCCAAGGGTCACACGTACGGGGAGGGTTCATCAAATCAAAATAGCAGTCTTCACAGACCTTCATGCCCCTAAACTCGAAGATTTCATCCCCGCTTATCTCGGCACCGCATTTCTCACATTTCATGATAAATCCCTCCTTTTTCTGGAATTCTTTTCTCGCCCCGATTATCACAGGCAATTCCTCAAGTCAATATCATAGGGAACCTCCCTTTCGTAAGAAGGCATGGATATGATATGCTTTAGTTAAGGTAAATTATATTCCAAACTCAGGTATGGAGGATTTCCTGTTTGATATCGATATGATACGATTTGATTTTATGTGTGAGGTTCCGGCGTGCTATTCCAATCTTCTCAGCCGTTCTCGAAATGTTCCCCTCGTTTTCCCTGAGCTTCTGAACAATGTAACTTCGCTCAAATTGTGAAACAGCCTCCTTGATCGAATCGGGAGCAAATATTTCTCCACTATCCCTTTCACGCACTCTTTGCGTCTGGGCCATAATATTTGGAGAGAGATCCTTCAAGGTAATGATATCAGAGGGAGACATGATACTCAGACGCTCCATGGTATTCTTCAGCTCCCTGACATTGCCAGGCCATGAATAATACATTAAGGCCTTTTTGGCCTCTTCATCAAGGACCTTCAGGTTTTTCCCCTTTTTTTCGGTAAATTCCCTGAGAAAATACTCTGCTAGGAGAAGAATATCCCTGCCCCTCTCTCTTAAGGGCGGAACGGTAAAAGGGATAACATTCAACCGAAAAAAGAGGTCTTCCCGAAATGTTCCCCTTTTTATCTCTTCCTCAAGATTCTTGTTGGTCGCGGCAATGACTCGCACGTTGACCTGGATAGTTTTGTTTCCCCCAACGCGCTCGAATCGCTGTTCCTCAAGGATTCTCAGGATCTTTGCCTGTGTTTTAAGACTCATATCACCAATTTCATCGAGGAATAAGGTTCCTTCATGGGCTATGTCAAACTTTCCACGCTTCAGTGAGGTCGCTCCCGTAAAGGCCCCCTTCTCATGGCCAAACAGTTCGCTCTCAATCAACTCTTCCGGTATAGCAGCGCAATTCACTTCTACGAAGGGTCGATGACTTCGGTGACTTAACCGATGGATCTCATGGGCAACTACCTCTTTTCCACTCCCATTCTCCCCGTAGATAAGCACCCAGGCATCTGTAGGTGCTACCTGTTCAATTTGGCTTCGAAGAGCCTGAATGGGAGGTGAATTTCCAATAAAAGGGTGCTGCCTCTCTATTTTCTGTTTTAGAAGGAGATTTTCACGTTGGAGGTTTCCAAAATCAATGGCATTCTTTACCGTCAAAAGGAGCTTGTCCATCTCAGGGGGTTTTTCCAAAAAGTCATAACTGCCCATTTTGATGGCCTTTACCGCCAAATCAATGGATCCATGCCCCGTCATGATAATGACAGGAACAAAAGGGAACTTGGCCTTTAACTTTGAAAGTACTTCCATTCCATCCATACCTGGCATCGCAATATCCAGCAAAACAAGATCCGGGATCTCTTTATCAAGGACATTCAGTCCAGCTTTTCCGCTATCAGCGAGGAAGACCTGGTATCCTTCATCTTCCAAGACACCTTCCATGCTTTGCAAGATACTGCGTTCATCATCGATAACTAAAACGGTGTACACTCTGGCCCACTCCTTATATTGGAAATTCAATTTCGAAGATGGTCCCCTGAGGCTGGTTATCTCGAACTCGGATATATCCATTATGGTCATTGACAATCGTATTTACGATAGTAAGACCTAATCCGGTACCAGAACGCTTCGTTGAGAAATAGGGTTCAAAAAGACGCGACTTATCCTTGTCTGGGATGCCATGGCCAGTATCCGAGATGGATAGCTTGACAATCTTCAGGATTCGGTTGAAATGGGTCTTAATGGTAAGTCTTCCCCCCCCATCCATGGCTGCAATTCCATTGTTCACAAGGTTGGTAATAGCGCGGGAAATCTGACCCCGATCCAGATTCATAACGGGGATCTCCTCCGACAATTGGATATCAAATTCGATCTCTGGATGGGCTTCGGGATAGACCTTCAGGGTGTCCTGAATGATTTCATTCAGATTGTCTGGCTTTGGATTCGCCTCCGGCATACGAGCAAAATGCGAAAATTCATTAACCAGGACCTTAAGTTCATCAGCCTGCTGAATAATGGTATCCGTGCATTCAAGAAAGATATCCTCATTCCCATCAAACCGATCAGTGTACCGCCGCTTTAGTCGCTGTGCTGACAACTTTATAGGGGTCAGGGGATTTTTTATCTCGTGGGCGATACGTCGGGCAACCTCCCTCCAGGCCACCATTCTCTGCGCCTTTAGCATCTGTGTCAGGTCCTCAAAAACCCCTACAACTCCAAGATAGGTTCCATTTTCTTCCCTTAAAACTGTTAGGTTGATCCGAAGCGTTATCAGATTTTGACCCACTGGCAAATCTACCTGACGCTCTACCCGTCCCGTAGGATTTTTCTTAACCTCTTTTAAAAGATTCAGGGCCATCCCTCTGTTTGGTTCCTTGAGAACCTTTTCAAAATGTTTTCCAACAATATTTTCAGCCCTTATCCCCAATAACATGGCTGCGGATTTATTTAAGGTAGAAATCCTTCCTGCCTGGTCGAGGGAGATGACACCTGTTGCGATGTTTTGCAACACTACCTCCATGTAGCGCCGCCTCTGCTCAAGCTCGGTATTCAGCCTTTTCAGGTTTTGGGTTGTAGATTCAATCTGATTCTTATTTGCCTTTAGCTCTTGGGTCATCCGATTAAAGGCTCCCACCAACATGGCAATCTCATCCCGCGTCTTAATCTTAAGCTGAAAATCAAGGTTTCCACGGGAGACTTCTTCCGTTGCTTGGGCCAATTCTTGAATAGGAACCGTTATCTGCTTCGAGAAAAACAAACCGAACCATGTCGCCGAAAAGAGAACCAGTAATGTCACCAAAAGGAGAGACAGGAGATAGATAGATTTAACCGGTTTTTTTAATATCTTCAATTGCCTGTATTCGAGATAAGCCTTGGATATATCCCTAACTTTCTTTACAAGATTCTCCTTCAAAAAATACCCTACGATCAAAAGATAGCGACTGTCAGATCCCCGCCCACCAAGGGGTGTAATACCATACACAAGCTGCCCGTTTTTGGTAGAAACTCCATAACTAAAACATCTGCCCTTTTTGAAACCCAGACGTAGAATATCCCGAGACGGTACCTGGAGTGCCTCATCAGGTAGGGTTGAATCAATCCCCTTTCCAATCAGCGTAAACTTGCCGCGTTTAAAAACCATGATACTACTAACATGATAAGAGGAAACGAGCTTTTGTAAATAATTCTGGCGTTCTCCCGAAGTAGTTGTTAAAATCCTTTGAATAAACAAGGGATCTCTTGAAAGATGATCGGTTAAACGAACGATATTTTCGGCTTCTTCCTTGTAATAAGCCTGGGCAACCTCCAGCGCACCAGCCAAGGAGGTCTCAACCTGTGACTGAAACCATTTTTTCGTACTTTTCGTGACAATTCCAACTGAGGCAACAAAGAGGAGAAGCGCAGGTATCAGGGAAAGGGAAATAAAGGCAAAAACAAGTTTTGTCCGGAGTTTTGCACCCAGCACCCGACGTTTTTTTTCGAAAAAGAGCTTGACAAAATTCCTGGTTATGAGAAATATCAGAAGCAATGCTAGGATAATGTCTATATTAACCAAACCAATAAGAATAATGTTATTGCTTACGGGAATTTCCTTGGAAAACCGCTGGTAGTGTATCTCAAAAAATGTCAGACCTACCAGCAGGAGAGAAATCGCGATAATAATCCAGAATTCACGCTTTCTTCGCTTTTTTTCCTGGGTGTCTTTTCGACTGATATCGATGATTCTCTTCATTCCGTTCTACTGTCTACAAGTTTCAAACTCTCTTCGAGACCTATCTAAGAAGGCAACTGGACAGTTACTCCCTTCACCACTTTTATCTAAAAAGAAATAATCCTGAACCTTCAAAAGGTCGCTCACTGGACTTAAAGCCCGCTTCATAGCTATCTAATTCCTGCTTTTTACATACAAAAGCACCGAATAATCGCACATCATTTATACCATAAACAGAGTTTCAGGTAAAATTACCGGGGATCTACCATATTCATCCATTTCCTTTGGGCTAAGCTTTTAGCAGTTTGAACACCCTTGACATCGGGTGCTCCACATATTAACTTCTTGCAAAATGATGGATATGGATCTGAAAAGAGAAAACCGAGATAAGTTGAAACGTCTGGCGCATGTTGGAAAGCTATCCGCTGGTATCGGTCACAACATTATGACACCTCTCTCCCTGATCATGATGCACAGTGATTTACTTTCCATGAAGGTGAAGAACCATGAGGAGTTGGCAAAACATGTAAGCGAGATTTCCCACCAGGCCTCTTTAATATCTGGATTTGTAGAAAATTTGATGTGGAAGGTCAACACGGAAAGCCAAGAATCCCCTTCCCTCATTCAAGTTGGAAAGTTGATAGAATCAAATGTGCAATTCTGGATGGGTGATATGTTCTTCAAACACAAACTCCAAAAAGAGATTCAGATCAACACACAGACTCCTCCCCTTAAAGGGATCCCCTATCACTTTACAGCCTTTATGGATGAATGGATTGTCTCAACAATCGAGAGGGCACGACCTCTTGGGGGGGGGAATTCCCGGATTGAGGTGGATTGCCCGGATGCTAAAACCTTTTACATTCTGTTCGAAGATACACTCCCCCCCCCAACCGAAGAGGAATTGAAGGAATTAAAAAATGGAATTGATGGTATCTCTACTCCGAACGTATATTTCCCCGCATATCACCGTCTTCTTCTGAATCATCCTGCACAGGTCGGTCTTTCGGTAGAGAAATTGAATAAAACATCACTTCGCCTTACCTGGTGCCTTCAATAGCCCTGGGGACTTTTTTGGATATATAACCAACTCTGTTGGCTTTTTCTTTGTCCCCAGAACCTTTATCTCATTCTTATCAAGAAGAAGAATCATCTTATCACCACTGATTTTATTCCCTTCATCCCACGCAGTGGGAGCACCCTCAAGCTCAATCTTTCTTTCGGCGTTATAAAACACTGCCTTCGCACACTTCACCTTCTTGTTTAATTGTGTGATCGTCACATCACCATGCGCGACAATCCTGTCAATCGCATTCCCCCCCGGGGTATAAAGGGCCGTTAACTCATCACATCTTAGAGTGACATCCTTTTGCTTCGCTATCACCTTTCCATAAAATCGGACTGAATGTTTTCCCTGGATAGATACAACATGATCCGAGGTAATCTTAATGGGCCGTCTGGTATCCAGAGCGCCCAAAAGGCCGGAAGAGGTCTTCTCCGGAGGCAGTGTATCTGGCTTTGCCAACCTCTTAACATTGGCAGGGGTATTTTCCGCCTTCTTGATCCTGGACCTCTTTTTGACGTAAGGTTTGGGAGGAAAGGTAGATACTGATACCTCTCGTGGTTTTTCATTTTTAGTTCGGCCGAGAGAGACCTTTCCTATGGCGCCCCCTTGAGGTGCGATCTTCCTTCCCGTAGAGGGGCTTTGTACAACCTGATTCTTCTTTAACGAAGAATTGGAAGATGCAGCAAGTTTTCTACTAATTTTCACCCTTTTGGCGACAGGCCTTTCTGCGGTCTTGACGGCTTCTTTGGCAGGAGGATGCGTGATCACTCTCCTCACCGGGGGATAATAGAAGGAAGGCCTCTCCTCCACCACAGCAATCTTTGGGGAATAAACATGTGGTTTCAGTCCAGAGACAGAGATTTCCTTTCCCTCTCTACCCTTTTTCTCCTGAACAACCGGCGCTTTGGGTATCACCTTTTTTGCTGCTGTTTGGGCTACTATCTTTCCCCCAGGCAACAAGGCCTTCTTAACCGGGAAGGTAACAAGGGAGAGATCATTAATGGTAGCTACCTTAAACCTTTTTTGTAGTAACTTCCATGCCTCTTTCCCATAGGGAGTATCGGGATAGTTTCTTGCAACGTAGCTCAGATGTTGAAAGGCCATCTTCTTGATCTTCAATTTTAGATATGCCTTTCCTATTCCAAGATGCGCCCGGTCATAAATCTTGAAATTAGGGAAAGTCCGAAGAACTTCTTGATACCTAAAAATGGCCGATTTGTAATGATGGGTGCGTAGATAGAAATCCGCAATAAACAGGTCGTGTAAAGCCAATTCACGCTGGCACAAGGCGATCATTCGAATGGACTCGTTAATCAAAACACCCGGTGGAGCTATTTGAAGCACCTTTTTGAAATCCTTGATGGCCTTCCTGACGAAGGTTGCGTCACACTGATACCTTCTTCTCTGATTGTAATTAGACATCCCAATCTGAAAGTAGGCATATGGAACATCGGGACTGGCAGGATACAGTTTGATAAATTCCTCATAATTTGCAATGGCTTCAGGATACTCTTTCTGATGAAAATGACTGTCCGCAAGATAAAGCGTTATGCGTGACTGATATTTCGTTTCCTGCGGGTAATTTTCCCTTAAAAACAAAAAGGAATTAATGGCATCCTTATACTGTTTTGCGTTATACATTTCCACAGTCCTTTTAAACAGGACATTAAAGGGGGGAAGCTTTTTATGGATGACCTCAACCTCTTTTTTCTTTTTCCAGAACTTGAGGGAATGCCCACAGCCTATCATGAGCGGGATCATCAAAAGAATACAAAGTATAAACACCATCTTTTTTGCCATAGGTTCGCCCTTCCTGGGGTTAGCTGGTTTTTTGTTGTTTAAATTCCCTTGCCTGGTACATAAAGGCCTCAAGGCGCGTCATCGTGTTGGTCTGCTCCTGTCCATCATAGGCCATATTCAGGATGGGGAAATGCTGGTTCTCCTCCCTGAAACGCTTAAGGATAGCGCTGACAATGGTACCCGGCATGCAGGTAAAAGGCATGATGTTGATCACACCACTGGCCCCTTTTTCCTTCAAATCCACTGTCTTCCCAACACTCAGTATAGCTTCCCCTTCAAAGGTTGGGTGAAGATATCTAGAGGCCCTTTCGATAATCTCGCTTGTCTCGGGTTCATGGGAATTCCGCAGATACCCTGAAAGGAAATCCATGAGCATCTTTTCATCTTTCTTCTGAAAATGCTCAACAATCGACAATTTCAGGTTGCTCAGCCATTTTTTCTTGAGAGAGTTTCTCATCCGTGCAGTAAAATTTGTATAATATATCCATTCTGAAAGCGGTGACAACCAGACTTCCCCCCCGAGGGCTTCCACCTTTCGAATCACATCCTCGTTGCTGAACCGGTTCAAGCGAACAAATATCTCTCCAACAATCCCAATCAGGGGCTTCTCCTCTGAACGGTCCACTTCAATGTCCCTGAACTCGCGGATAATGGTGTTAAAGGTCTCGAGGAGATTTCTTTCATTCCGTATATCGTCGCAGATTTTTTGAAGACACCGTTGATACACCTTGTCAGTAGAACCCTTAACCACCTCGTAGGGACGCGTTTCATGAACCATTTTGTACAATAGATCTACCGCCACGATCGCCTGCCAGCCAAGCCTCCGGAACTTGGTTCCCAGTTCTGACACATCCTCATAAAGGGACTCATCCTGTTCAGGAGCAAAGATCGGAACCTCTGTATATCCCAGCTGGTCCAACAGGAGTCGGTGAAACCGGTTGTACTGCCCATACCGGCATGGACCACTCCCAGATGGAAAGAAGATGGCCACCTTTTGGGGATCGAAATCCGGATCTTTTGTGATCCTGATAAGATCACCTGTCGTAACGATGCAGGGGAAACATTCTTTCCCAGTTGTATATTTTCTCCCCAATTCTAAGGTTTCTTCACTCGACTCAGGGAAAACATCCGCCTTAAGACCACAGGCTTCAAATGCAGCCGCAAAGGCATAGGCATGATCCGCCATGTGGGGGATATAGATCACACGACCTTTCAAACGTGGAACTCGTTTGGGAGGTGTCACCACCCGAGACTCCATTCTTTTGTTTGCAGCTGATTTCTTGTTTAAAACGTTTCTCAAGCTGTCCAGAAAGGCCTCACATCTTGTAATGGCTCCGGCATCAGCACTGTGTTCATCGATTTCAAGTTGCAGGTAGGGCTTCCCCTTGCTGGCCTCCCTGAAAAAATGTGTTATGAACGAATCTGGGCCACAACCAAAATTCGTAATATAAAGCACAAAGAGATTCTTACTTTTTCTCAGTTTTTTGGCCGTAGCCAAGATCTTCTGCCCATATTTCCAGTAAATATCCCGGATCTCTTCAGAAGATTCTAGATCATCAAGCCGGAGGAAATCCATGGGGATGGGCAGGACCTCCAGGTCCAGCAGCTTTTTAGGGATATTCAGGTTTACACCACTGTCACAGGTATTATAGGGGCGGCCAACTATCACGATCCCGATATCACCCTTCTTCTCAAGCATCTCAAGAATCTCTTCGCCCCGTTGAAACTGTTTTTCATAAAAGGCCTGCTGAGCTTCCCACGCTTTTTTAAAAGCGGAAAGAATTTTGACCCTTGATATACCAAGCATTTTACCTAATCTGTTCATGTCACCCTTTAAAACCTTCTCACCCTGCCCAAACCGAATAATCGGGGTTAAAAGACGGGTCTGATACCTGGAAAAATCGATGGCAGAAGGAAACGTGTAGGGAATTGTCTGGGAATAAGGGCAATTGAAACTATTGACGGCATCCTCCACAAGTGGGGGTTGATCAATGATACTGGGCAGGAAAAGATTGGCCACTCCCTTCTCCAAAAGGTCAATCACGTGTCCATGGGCCACTTTGACCGGAAAGCAGGTTTCCGCCACTATGGATTCAATCCCCCTTCGAATCAGCTCCTGTCGCGTTGGGGAGGAAATCATGGGTTTATATCCAAGCTCTTTGAAAAAGACAAGCCAAAAAGGAAAATATTCATGAAAATATAACAATCTCGGTAAACCGATCACCTTTGGATCGGACGGATCTTTCGGGTCTCCATCATAGGCCTCGAGAAGCAACGCTTCCCTTTCATCAAAAAGGTTGGGGAGATCAACCCGCTTCTTCTTCTTTACAACGTCGTACTTTTCACACCGGCTCCCGTAGAATAGTGGCTGCTCATTTTCGATGCTTACCTGGCGAATCAGGCACCGGTTATCGCATCCCTTGCACTCAAAAGTTTTAATGGTATAGGAACGCTCCGATAGGTCAAACCCTTTGAAGTTTGAAGGTCCCGGATGCTGATCCATGTATTCCTTTGCCAGGATTGCAGCACCAATGGCCCCTGTTACGTCATGGTTCGGCGGAACAACAATGGGCCGCCCTATAACCCTTTCAAAGGCTGCTACGACTCCTTTGTTAAAGGCAGTCCCCCCTTGAAAAAAGATGTTTTTACCAATGCGTCGGTCCCCCACAACACGATTCAGGTAGTTCAAAACGATCGAATAGGAAAGCCCCGCGACCAGATCATCTGTTTGGGCCCCTTTCTGCTGGTGATGGACGAGGTCAGATTCAATAAAAACAGTGCAGCGCTCCCCCATTCTAACCGGCCGCTTAGCAGAAAGGGCAAGCTGGCTAAATTCTTTCTTGATGGAAATTCCCAACCTCTCTGCCTGCTCCTCCAAAAAAGACCCAGTCCCCGCAGCACAAGACTTGTTCATTTCAAAATCTACGACCACCCCATCATCCAAACTGATGTATTTGGAATCCTGTCCCCCAATCTCAAAAACCGTGTCAACCTTTGGGTCGATATGCACTGCAGCCGTAGCCTGTGCTGTGATTTCATTCCTTACAATATCTGCCCCCACATAATCCCCGGTCAGGTAACGCCCTGAGCCGGTGGTTGCGGCCCCCAAAATCTCAACCCGATCCCCCAGTTCCTCATAGATTGACTTCAGACCAAATCGTACCGCTTCAATGGGCTTCCCAGCCGTCATCAGGTACCGCTTCGTGACCAGGTTCAAGTTTTCATCAAGGATAACAAGATTCGTACTTATAGAACCCACATCGAGCCCAAGATAGCCACGGATTTTTTTGTTGTGAATATTTACATATGGCTGACTTTTAGTGTCGGAATCATCATGAAGTGACGAAAGAACAAGGGGATCAAGAGGTTTATCATCACGCTCGATCTTCCCCAGGTATTCACGAACCGTCGCGAGATCTGGTGCGCCCGTTTTAACCCCCATCTCGCTGGCATGCAGGATAGAGCCGATGGCCCCCATTGCGGTAAAGTGTTCCGGAATAATCAATTCACCTTCCTCAAGCTTTAAAACATCCTTAAAAACCTTGCGCATAGCGATATTGGCAGCCACACCACCTTGAAAAATAACGGGAGGCCTGAACTTTTCACCTTTACCGATACTGCTTTTAAAATTTCTTGCCAGGGCGTAACACAATCCAGCCAGGATATCTTTATCCGGAGTGGCAATCTGTTGGAGATGGATCATGTCCGATTTCGCAAAAACACTACAGCGCCCCGCTATTCTTGGAGGATTTTTAGACTGCATGGCGATTTCGCCCAATTCCTCAATCTTATATCCCAAGCGGGTTGCCTGCTGATCCAGGAAGGATCCGGTCCCCGCTGCACAGAGGGTATTCATAGAAAAATCCCGTATCCTTACAGAGCCATCCTCTTCCTCCAAGTGAATTAGCTTCGAGTCCTCTCCCCCAATGTCCATGATAGTCCGGGCATTGGGATAAAGGGTGGTAACTGCCTTTGCCTGCGCAATAATCTCATTCACAAAAAAACCTTGGATCAACTTGGCTATAAGCTTTCCACCTGTCCCGGTAAGGGTCACCCTTTCTATTGAATCGGGACCATATTTCTGCACCAATCCTTCCAATATGTTCAGAGATGCTTGGATCGGTTTGCCATAATTCCGGATATAATGATCCTCCAGAATATGACCTTGATGATCTAACACAGCGACATCTGTACTCACTGATCCAACATCAATGCCAATGGAAATCATCGTAATTCCCCCCCGCCACTCATTATGCAATATAAAAGAATCTCTTACCTTAATGTAGACCTTTCATTGGCTTTTTTCAAGCAATGGAGGTTTCTCTAAAAATAACTTATGTAGAGATAAGGCGATGAATGAAACCTAAAGGGTTCATCCCTCCCTTTTCCTCATTCTTTCTCATTGAAAATATTAGGTTTCTTGCACCTATAAGGGAGCTGGATAAACCATCTGATACGGCATGACACCCTCCCCCTTTTTTTCGTCAGGTTTGAGGGCAATCCTCTTTTCTAATCAACTTCCCCTCTTTTGCAAGTTGGATCAGTTCTTCTTCCTGACGAATCTCTTCAATCGTTACGGGTTTAACAGAATCCGGCATCGGATCAATCCCGTATTTCCACTTGAGAAATTGTAGCCCTGTATTGGGAAACAAGGCATAAATCAAAACATCTTCCAGAGACTTGGCCACACCCTTGGTTGCCTCCTTTGCTGC
>JALTIG010000167.1 GCA_027004185.1 bacterium
GCACCCACATCGGAGGAAAGCATGTCTATATCCATAAGGGTTCTAACAGTCACGCCTATGCTCGTTGCTGTGAGAAGAACACCCATAACAAAGCTCTCGTGCATGTCATATCCAAGGAGAAGTCCCGATATCCAACCTAAAATAAGGGGGACAAAAACTCCCATCACCGTGGATATAGTCGCCACTTTACCCGTGGATTTAAGCTGTTCCACGTTAGTGTCCAGGCCGGCTATGAATAGGAGCATGACAATTCCCGTTTTTGCAAGGTAATGAATCGGTTCCAGACCTTCGAATGGGACAGAACTTCTCAGCAAAATCCAGTTGTGCAACCATGTATTAACAGCAGAACCAAAAAAGAATCCATACAGAACAATATTTCCCAGAACTATTCCGATTGATAACTCACCCAAAACCCCCGGAAGACGAATCCTCTCAAAAAGTGAATCGAATATTTTTGCTAAGATAAGCGCAATGCCTATTGTGAACAGGAATGAAGCGAAATCCATATGGCATCACCTTTTAAACCGAAAAGCAAACACAAATAAAATACTTGCGTGTCAACGCAAATTCCTTGTCAAAAATTGGAAGATCTCATTTATCCCTTCACCGGTTTTTGCACTCGTGAAAAAGTATGTGGAATTGTGCCTCTCAGAAAGGGTTTTGAGTTCATCTTTCCAGAATTCCGCTCTATACTTCAGATCATTTTTGTTTCCCACAAATATTTTTGAATTTTTACTGCCGTTTAGATATCTGGCAATGTCGGCCATTGTTTCATACGTTCCATACCGGGTAATGTCACCGACTATTATCACGGCCTTTGAACCGCTTAAAATCCGATCCACATGATTGTCGTAAACGCTGACATCCCATATCATCAGAAGTATTCCATCCATCTTCCTCTTGTAAACTTTAGTTTCCTCGGTGGGAACACTTTCTCCGTTGAAGGTATCGAATACGAACCTCTTCACAATGGATGTCTTACCGACACCCTGGTCGCCTACAATGCTCACTTTCCATATCTTAGGTGCTGTCATTCAATCTTCAATAACATTCAGTATTTAAAATTTTCATTCAAAATATCATTGCTCACTCCGGAAGTTTAGCTCCTTCAATATCCTTTTAGCGGTAGGAGTTGCAGCTATTCCCCCCTTCCCCGTCTCTCTCAAGCTCTCTGGCAAAGCTCTACCAACTTTTCCCATGGCTTCTACAACTTCATCAAAGGGGATAATACTTTCAATTCCTGCCATGGCCATCTCTGCACTGGCAATAGCTATATTAACAGCAGTGGCATTTCTCTTTACGCAGGGCACTTCTACAAATCCACCAACGGGGTCACATACAAGGCCCATAAGGGATTTTAGTGCTATAGCTGCAGCATGTGCGCATTTCTCTCCATCGCCAGTGTAATAGTATGTTAGCATGGTAGCGGCCATGGCGGCTCCAGAGCCTATCTCAGCTTGACAACCTCCTTCTGCCCCCGCTAATGTGGCTTTCTTGGAAATCACGTCCCCAATACCACCAGCAACGATGAAAGAATCAAGCAATTTATCAAAATTTTTATCCTTATTCCATAGTGCATAAACTATGCCCGACATGACTCCACAGGCACCAGCAGTTGGACACGCCACTATTCTTCCCATGGCGGCGTTGCTCTCGGCAAAGCTCAGGGCGGATATCATGGCTATCCTGTTAAACTCACTTATTAATTTTTGCTTATAATTTTTCATCTTCCAGGCATTCATCCCGGTCATTCCCGTGAGAGTTTTTTGCTTCTTTCCAAAATTTTTTGCACCTTCCCTTATTATTGCCCTAAGTATTTTCGCAGATTCTTTCCTCGTTAATTCAACAGGAACTCCCAATTCTTCATACTCTTCCTCCAAGATCACCTCATGCAATGGCTTTCTTTCATCTTTGCTCCTCTTAACCAAATCCTCAAAATTCATTTTCAATCCCTCGGTATGTAGAATAGCTCATAAACATAATCGCATTCTTTTACCCTTTTTAAATCATCCTTGGGCAAATTTTCATCAATCTCAACTATCCCTACTGCCCTGTTTTTCGCAGCATTCACCCTGCGCATATACAAATTTGCAATGTTATTTGTGATCCTCTCCAAAATTCCAGCCATAGCTCCCGGTTTATCCTTCATAACAAGAATCAGGGTATTGTATTCCCATGCTATATCACATTCAACATCCCTAATCCTCACTATCCTTATCTCCCCACCACCAATTGAAGAGCCCATCACATTGTAGCTCTTTCCTCCCTTCCAGGTTTCTATAAGAACTGTGTTGGGATGAACATCTCCCAAATCATCCTGTGCAAATTCATACTCAACTCCCAACTTATCCGCAATCTTATAGGCATCCTTTATCCTCTCGTCATCGGCTCTCATTCCCAAAATTCCGGCAAGGAGCGCTTTATCAGTACCATGGCCCTTATGGGTTTCCGCAAATGAGCCATGAAGGGTGAATTTAACCTTTTCAGGTATGCCCCCTGAGAACTTGTAGGTAAATCTTGCAATTCTCAAAGCACCTAAAGTGTGAGAGCTGGATGGACCAACCATGATGGGCCCAATAACATCCAATATTGCCATACATCCCCCTATGGGATGCAAAAATAAAATCTTTATTGTGGTGGTTCACAGAAATTCTTAATATTCAAAATACCCATTACCCCACCATGGCAAAGGAGAAAACCTGCGATGTGATTGGTTGCGATGAACCTTCAGTTAAAACTGTTTCAAGAAAAAAAGCCGAGAAGATTTTCCATTTGAAGGGGAAGGGAACAAAGGTTCATCTGTGCAAGGAGCATTACAAAGAATTCAAGAAAAAAACAAAGAAAGAGAGGCAGATGGAAAGGATAGGCTGGGTCTAACCCTCATCTCAGATGAAAAATATACCTTCGAGGCACCCTGAGCTTCCTTCCGGTCCAGAAAGAGCAGAATGTGCATTTGAATCCAACGATTATCTTCTGTCCATCCAGCGTTAAATTGGTTATCTTTTCCATTTCCTCCCCGCAAACAGGACATGTACGCATATCATCAACCTCTCTCTCTGTGGTCTTACAT
>JALTIG010000168.1 GCA_027004185.1 bacterium
CGTCAGAACGGCGTCTGCCCTTGTCGGGAGAATCTTTATCTTTGAGCTTTACCCCCTGAGTTTCAACGAGTTTCTCTCTTATAAAATGCCACAGATGGTTTCCCTGATTCAGGAGAGAATCCCCGCAAATGAACCCTTCCCCACCGATCTACACAACCAGCTTATAAAATTAGTGCGGGAATTCACGCTGTGGGGCGGGTATCCAAGGGCTGTTACCGCCAGGGACAGCGAGGAAAAAACACAGGTCTTGAAAAATATCTTCATCACCTATCTCTTGAGGGACATAAAAGGGTTCTTTCGCCTGGCAACCGAATCACACCTTCAGAAGCTGCTCAGGGCCCTGGCCCTCCAGACAGGGGGGCTTATCCGTTACGAGGGGCTTTCACAGGTTTCCGGTCTAAACCTAATAGCGTTAAAAGAGCATCTTTCTATCCTTGAAGAGACTTATATTTTGTCCCTATCCCACCCCTTTTTTACCAACAAACGGCTGGAAATCGTTAAGAATCCCAGGGTCTATTTCCAGGATACGGGATTAAGAAACTATCTGTGCCAGGATTTCAGGGATTGGGAATTCAGGACTGACGCGGGTATGCTCGCAGAAAATATTGTGGCATCTGAACTAATTAAAAAGGGCATCCACCTAAATTTCTGGAGGACCAAATCCGGAGGAGAGGTTGATTTTGTAATCCAAAATGGAGGGAAAGTCATCCCCCTGGAAGTGAAATCGGGACAAGTGAGGGTAGTGGGAAAATCCCTTCGCAGTTTTTTAAAGAAGTATCATCCACCCCGGGCCTATATATTACATACCGGCGCCCTTTTCACCCTGAAAACAGAGGGGATTCCCGTTATATTTATGCCTTTCTACGGCTTTTCTACCACAGACTATGGGGATGCAATGGGATGACGTAGCGGGAAGACATTGCGAAGCGATTTGTAACCGGAGCCGCGGCCAACATGAAAAAAGTGCTGACCTATTACAACAACCGTGGAAGCCGCCTTCAGGAATACCTCGATACCATAGAATCGAACGAGGCAACAATCAAAGTAAGAAATTCAAATGAAGAACTCATGGCCATTGAAGGAAACATACGGGAAGCCTATTACAAGGCATTTGATGAGATCGTGAAAAGGGATGATTTCTCTTTTGGCAAAAGGACAAAGCGTCCGCCTGAAAACAGAATCAACGCCCTGATAAGTTTCGGAAACAGCATCATTTACACCATAGTTCTTTCCGAGATATACAAAACCCATCTCGACCCGCGTATCGGATATCTACATGCCACAAATTTTAGGAGATTCACCTTGAATCTTGACGTGGCCGAGATATTCAAGCCCATCATCGTAGACAGGGTCATCTTCTACCTGCTGAACAAGGGAATGATTAAGGCGAGTGATTTCCGAAATGACCTTAACGGCATCTTCATGAAGGATACGGTGCGTAAAACCTTCATTGAAGAATTGGAGAAACGCCTCGGCACGACGATAGAACATAGGGAATTAGGCAAAAAGGTTTCTTACCGTCGTCTGATTCGCCTGGAATTGTATAAACTGGAAAAACACCTCATGGAAGAAAAAGCCTACCAACCCTTCATCGCGAGGTGGTAAATATGTATGTGGTCCTGGTCTACGATATCGGAGAAAAAAGAGTAAACAAGGTACTGAAATCGGCGGCTTCGTCGCAAGTAGGAAGTAGGAACTAAGAAGTTGGAATTAAATTATCTCTTGACTTTCAACAGTTAACTACCTCGTGGCATTTGAAGATGGTACTGAGGAGAAATTTTTACCCTATTAAATTTTACCCAATGAAACCAGCTTTTTTCCCTTGTTTCATCGGGACCAGAAGGGTTATCTAACTGGGGATAGCAAACCCTTGTTTTTCTCAGTCCTCAGTCCTATCCGGCTCTAAAACCTGAGCGAATGCTACGAATCCATCGTTTTAGGGCCCATCATAGCTCAACTTGCCCTGTTGAATTGCTCAAAGAGCACAATAAAGTGCATTCAACTGTTAGAGATCAGCCTGATATATTGGTTTAACACCGAAAGGTTAAGCTATGCATCTGTCAACCCAGAAGGTGGATCGCACTGGGTTGAAAGCTGTTTCTCCTGGGGCTCTTTCCTTCGTCTCTTGAACACGGTGCGAAAATCGGATAAATAGAGAGGCGAAAAGGGAAATGGTTGCAGAGGGAGTGCTGGAACGTTTGAAGAACATGTAGAAAGAGAAATCTCTTCCCCAGGAACGGAGAAAGGGTTGAACGAGAAGTTGAAAAAACTCCACCAGTTATTCTATCCCAAGACGGTTGCTGTGGTTGGAGCCTCGAATAACCCCTCAAAACTGGGCTATCATGTCATGAAAAGCCTGGTGAATGGGAAATTCGCGGGCAAAATCATCCCTGTCAATCCAAAAGGCACCAACATTTTCGGACTACCTTCAAGCATTTCGCTTCATGAAATAAACGAACCGGTTGACCTTTCTATCATCGTGGTTCCGGCGCCCCAAGTACCGGCCGTCTTCAGGGCGTGTACAGAGAAAAGGGTTGGTGGGATTGTTCTTATTACGGCGGGGTTTAAGGAAATAGAAGATCCGCAAGGCACCCAATTGCATGAAGAAATAAGGAAAATTGCAGAAAAGGCAGCAATCCCCGTCATCGGGCCCAACACCTTCGGTATTGTCAATTATGCAAACCGCTTGAACGCCACGTTCACCCCTGAATTTTCCGGAAATCCCCAAGGAGGAATCGCCTGCATCAGCCAGAGCGGAGGGATTGCCCATCTCCTTTCATTCATCGCCATGCGTGAAAATGTTGGGTTCAGCAAGGTTATCGGGCTGGGAAACCGCTTGAACATCGATTTTGCCGACATTTTCTCCTACCTTGCCGGCGATGATGCAACACAAGTCCTGATGTGCTACGTGGAAGGGGTAGACGACCCGCGGCGGATGATAGCACACCTTAAAGAGGTGAATAAGAAAAAGCGGGTGGTCGTCTACAAGACAGGCCGTTCCCAGGTTGGTGACCGTGCTTCGTTGTCTCACACCGGATCCATGGCCGGGAGCCACGAAGTTTATCTGGGGGCCTTCAGGCAGGCAGGTGTCTTAACCGTTAACAGTACGGAAGAGCTGCTGGATACAGCCAAGGTGCTGGACAGATGTCCCCTTCCGGGAGGAAACCGGGTAGCCATTCTTTCTGCCCAGGCAGGCCCCGGGATAGCGGCGGCGGATCTCTGTGCTGAGGCAGGGCTTGAGCTGGCCGTCTTCGACAGAGAAACCCAGGCACAGGTCAACGCATGCCTGCCCCCCCTGGCTCTCCGTTCCAACCCAGTGGACATGGGACCGGCATGGTATAACGCCGAAGCCCTGAGTCGCCTCATTCGAGCGGTCATGGAAGACCCTGGGGTGGATGGGATCCTCCTGCTCACCATGTTTGCCTCAGCCAACGTGGACATCATTAAGGGAATGCGAGAGGTATTGATCTCCTGGCACCAAAGAAAACCGGTGGTGGGCTGCATCCTCGCGCCAGAGGGAATCTGGGATACCCAGATCATTGAGCTCGAAGAGAGGGGAGCGCTCACCAACTTTCCTACGCCGGAACGGGCCGCACGCGCCTTGACAAACCTCTTGAAGTCAATGGTGTTACGCCAAAAGAATGAAGAATAAAATCTCAAGAAGCACCTAGTGGAAGGAGTACCGATATCGGATTTATGCTATCAGTATGAGTTTCATCCCACCGTATTCTACAGTTGGCAGAAGGCCTTTTTTGAAGAAGGCATTCGGGCCTTTGAAAAAGAAGAAAAACCCCTGTCCTCAAGCTGGAAAAGGAAGTAACCAGATTAAAGGAGAAACTGAGCAAAAAAGAATGATGTATTTTCTGACCTCATAGAAGAGTGCGTAAGCATAAAAACTCTTGGGTGAGTGCTTCAGGCTCAGATGTCAACTTATCATGAGGATGCCAGAAGAACAGTGGGTGATCCGATATCTCATCAAATATCTGATGGAAGCCCTACAACCCATTTCGGCCTCCCGACAGTGCCCCATAACCTACGAATTTATCACCCTCTCCCAGACTTGATGCATGGCTGGTGCCACCTCCGGCACCTCGGCTTCGATTACGGTCTTCCCATTTACCATCGCCTCGATGACCCCTCGGTGAAAAGGGATTTTTCCAACAAGTTCAATCCCCTTTTCCAGACAATACGCCTCAATCTGCCGTGTGTTTGCAAGATGGATGTCAAACTTATTGATACAAACCTGTGCGGGAATATTAAAGTGCGTCGCCAGAGCTAAGACACGCTCCATGTCATGAATCCCAGACAGGGTGGGTTCTGTAATCACCAGAACCTTATCAACCCCCGCGAGAGAAGCCGTTACTGGGCACCCAATCCCTGGAGGTCCATCGATGATAATCCAGGTACGTCCCTCTTTTTTGGCCACCTCCATCGCTTCTTTCCTCACCATCGTTACCAGTTTTCCGGAATTTTCCTCCGCGATCCCCAACTTTGCATGAACCATAGGCCCAAAACGTGTCTCCGAAACAAACCAGTCCCCAGAATGGGCATCTTGCATTTTGATAGCCTGTTCAGGGCAGGCATGGGCACAGAGGCCACAGTGATCACAGGCAAACAGATCCACCACCCCATCATGAATGGCATCAAAACGACACACCTCCGTGCAAACCCCACATTTCGTACAGGCATCCAGATTCACCACAGGATTTCTACCACCATAGAAAGGAGCGGCTTTACGAACGTCTGGGCTCAAGATCAGATGTAAATCCGCTGCATCTACATCACAATCCGCCATGACCTTGTTTTTTGTCAGGTGGGCAAAGGCTGCTGTGAAGGTCGTCTTTCCTGTTCCGCCTTTCCCGCTGATAATGGTCAGTTGCCTAGGGGAAGTCTTAGCCTCTTCCATGACGCACCTCCCTTTGGATGTTTTCAAAGAGTTCCTGAAATTTGTCTCTGTACTCTGGAAGAATATCGACAAGAGGAACCCCTTTCGCGTACCCCTCTGCAACCTCACGAAGAAGAGGAATCTCCATGAGAATGGGAATATTCTCCTCCTTGCAGTATGCCTGGACCCGGTCATCTCCCGCGTCTGCCCGGTTGATAATTACACCCATGGGGACATTCAGCTCCCGGCATACCCCAACTGACAGTTTCAGGTCATTGAGGCCAAAGGGTGTTGGTTCTGTCACAAGAATGGTAAAATCGCTTCCCTCCACACTCTCGATGACAGGACAGGAGGTCCCTGGGGGGGCATCCCGGAGAGTAACCATGGCATCCTTGATCGCTTCTCGCTTCAGCCGGCGAATAATAGGTGTTGCCATGGGCTCGCCAATGTTAAGCAATCCCTGTAAGAAGATGATTCCATTCACACCTGTTCCTCTCCTGATAATCCCTATAGGTTTTTCTATCTCCGAAATAGCATCCACGGGGCAGATGTAACTGCACGCCCCGCACCCATGACACAGTTCATCAAACACCAAGACCTTATCAACAATGACTACAATGGCCTTGAATTCACACACACGGTTACATTCTCCGCATGCCGTACAAACCGATTCATTCACCCTTGGGACAACCAATCCCGTTGGGAATTCCTCCTCCCACTGGGGATTTAAAAAGATATGAGAATTGGGTGCCTCTACATCACAATCAAGAAACTGAACCTCTTCTGGAAGGGACAGAGCCAAAGATGTAGCCACAAGTGTTTTTCCTGTCCCCCCCTTTCCGCTCGCTACAGTTATCGTTATCGGCATCTTCAAACCCTTTATGACTTCTCTATTAAAGATAAAAACAGATGAATAAAGCGGGTGGGAGAACCTATCCCCCACCCGGCATTTGAGGGCTACCAGCGCCAGCCGCGCCCACGGCCACCGCCAAACGCACGTCCACGGCCTCCTCCGTAAGGAATGCCCCCACGGCCTACACCGTAGACAGGGCGGACCCAGCCACCATAACCGGCATACCCAATCCCATAAGGCGAGAACCAACCATAAGGCGGATACCAACGACCGGCTACGCCATAGACTCCATAACCGGCTGGACGGGCACAGAAACCTCGTCCTCCTCCGGTCAAGGGTCCCTCGCCCCTTGGACCAGTTCCATCAAATCCTGGCATGGCAAACACCCCCTTTCAATTTTTTTAGTGAGCGAGTTTTTTCAGCATCTCTTTCATTTCGGCCAGATCTTTTTTCAGATCGTCTATTTCTGAACGAAGTTGGCTGACTTCAGAATTGGCTGGTGGAGTATTTTGGTAGATCATACCTCGGCCCATACCCATACCTCGGCCCATGCCCATACCACGACCCACACCCATACCACGACCCATGCCAAAACCCATGCCGGTAGTCTGCTGAGCCGTTTCCGGTCCAGCCATGCCATAATGTGCATCGACCGTCGGAGAAGAAACCCCTTCTAAGGCTTCCTGCTTAAACGCCTCGATAGCCTGACGCACAGTTCCAGAAGGCGCCAGATAAACACCGATTCCGGCAGCCTGAAGCGTTTGAATAGCGTTGGGCCCTACGTTCCCAGTAATCACCACCTCGGCCCCCTTATTAGCAGCGAGCTGTCCGGCTTGAATCCCCGCGCCCCCCGCAGCCATCACCCCCTCGTTAGAGATACTTTCCAATACCTGCATCGACTCCGAATCCACAAGGAGAAAATATTGACACCGCCCAAACCTCGGGTCCAGTTCATCATCCAAGCCTGGGCCCGTTGATGTCACAATTACCTTCATTTTACGTCACTCCTTCCGGTCTTTTAAACCGTGTTTTATAGTCTTTTGATGATCATTTTTTGAAGCCTACCATCTCTGTATCTTTCATAGGCATCTTTAACCGTCAATTCACCTTGGATGAGGTAAACGTCAATCCCCATTTGTTCAAAAACCTGAAAGGCATTGGGCCCCACAGATCCAGAAACAACCACCTTAGCACCCTCTCGAATAACCTCCTTGGCTGCTTCCGTCCCCACCCCGGTGGCAGCTTTTGCCGCATCATTCTTTAGAACCGTAATACGAGGCACTCCTGATTCCTGTTCCTCGACGAAAACGAAGTAAGGTGCACGCCCAAACCTCGCATCAGCTTTCGCAGCCCATCCTTCTCCCATGGAAGAAATGGCAACCTTCATTGGCTTATGCCCCCCTTAATGTACAAATCCTCCCCCCTGGCCATGGTAGTGTTCATGGTCGTGTTCTTCGTGCCCGCATCCACTGGCACCCTTAGCTTCACCTTTGAGATAGGCATCCAACACATTTTTAATGGTTCCCATGTACCCCGTCACAACTTCGATACCATTGCTATTGAAAAGGTTGATGGCCATGGGACCCATCCCACCTGCTATCATGACATCCACGTTCTGTGAATGGATAAATGCAGGCACTTGCCCCGGCTGATGATTATTGTAAAAGGGATTTTCCACAACCGTCACATTCTGAATCTTCTCATCCTCAACATCCACCAGTGTATAAAAGGGACATCGACCAAAATGGCCACTCATCTGTCCATCCAATCCCAGATTATCTTCTGATGCGAACGCAATTTTTGGCATACCCCATGTACCTCCTTACGATTGATAATGATCTTCAAAAACAAACTCTGACAATAGTTTACGCTTGGGTCCTTCAGGAATCTTCTCAGGAACTCCCACTGGCACCAGTGAAACTACAGAAACCCCTTCGGGTACTCCAAGAATCCTTTCCACCTTTTTTGCATCGAACAGTCCAACGATGACAGAACCCAACCCCTGAGCATGTGCCGCCAAGCAGGCATTTAGGGTGGCCGCACCTACATCAAACATAAACCAGTCACCTTTATCCGTTGTAACCTCCCCCTTCTTAAAACCGGCCAGACCCTTCTTTCCACACATAACAAGCACCACAGGCGCATCCGTGATGGCCTTCAAAGCCGGATTTGTTGGAGGAAGGGCTGTTGCTATCTTCTCCTTAACACCTTTGTCCTTTACAACCACAATTTCCCAACACTGGGTATTCGCCCAGGAAGGCGTCCACCGGATTGCCTCAAGGATAACGTTAAGCTGTTCTTTCGAAACAGGATCTGACTTGAATTTTCGTATAGCCCGTCGCGCCCTGACAGCTTCTAAAAGTTCCATGCCAACCCCCCCTTCCTCTTGGCTTAAGCCTGCGAAACGGCGCTTTGATCTGATTTCTCTGTGAAAGCCCTTACGCTTTTGACCACTTCCTTAAAGGCTTGGGCAGCCTTCGAATCGGGATGCGACACCACGAAGGGAGCACCTCTGTCGCTGTCCTGGACAATCTCTGGATCAATAGGAATGCTCCCGAGAAAGGGGACCCCAAGCTCCAGCGCCGCTTTTCTGCCACCCCCGACCTTGAACAGATTAATCTCCTTTCCACAATGGGGGCAGATCAACCCGCTCATATTTTCGATAATTCCAATCACAGGAACCTGCAGCTGCCGGCTGAAAGTCACCGACTTTCTTGAGTCGAGAAGCGCTACATCCTGCGGTGTAGTCACTATGATGCTCCCATCCATTTTACTGATCACCTGCGCTACACTCAACGGTTCGTCACCCGTTCCTGGAGGAAGATCAATAATCAGATAATCAAGGCTCCCCCAATTGACGTCCTTTACAAACTGCTGGATCAACGAATGTTTCAAAGGCCCCCGCCATACCACAGGCGTATCTCTGTCCTGCAGGAGAAAAGCCATGGATACAACCTTAAAATTGGGGAAAAATTCTATAGGATTGATTCCTCCCTCCTCACTTCCCCCCAAACGCCGTGACTCTATCCCCAACATCTTTGGCACATTCGGGCCATGGATATCCACATCCATTAGCCCCACGTTCAACTCTTCCTTTGCAAGTGTGATCGCGAGATTCACAGCCACCGTAGTTTTGCCGACACCACCCTTACCGCTCATAACAGCGATACGATGCTCAATCACACTTAACCTCTTTGTAATAAGTTCCTGTTCCTTCTTTTTATCCTCTATCTTTGCCATTTTTTACTCCCTATTTTAACAACGTTAAAAACAGCCCAACTCACAGGCTACTATCTTTAAATTCAACTGATTAATAAGCTTGCCCACTTTCCTAACAGGCACATTTAGTTCCCTTGCAACCTTAT
>JALTIG010000169.1 GCA_027004185.1 bacterium
CGGATCGCGTCATCCGAACCTGGAAGGAGGGAAATCGGGTGGTCGTGGTCGTTTCGGCCATGGCTGGCAAAACGGATGAGCTGATTCGCCTGGCGCATGAAATCACAAACTCTCCTGACCCGAGAGAGATGGACGTCCTCCTGGCCACGGGGGAACAGGTATCCATCGCTCTGCTATCCATGGCACTTAAGGAAAAGGGCGTAGAGGCCCGATCCTATCTTGGCGGTCAGGCAGGAATTATTACGGATGACGCCTTTGGCAGGGCGCGAATTCACACCATTGCCTCAGAGGCCATCAAAAAAGACCTCGGGAAAGGACGAGTTGTGGTTGTCGCGGGCTTTCAGGGCGTTGACAGCAAAAACAATATCACCACCCTGGGGCGGGGAGGTTCCGACACGACAGCGGTTGCCCTCGCCGCCGCCCTGAAAGCGGACACCTGTGAAATCTACACGGATGTCGAGGGGGTCTTTACCACCGATCCCAACGTTTACCACAAGGCAAGAAAGATTCACCGGATCTCTTACGATGAGATGTTGGAGATGTCCAGCATGGGGGCAAAGGTTCTCCAGATCCGTTCTGTGGAATTCGCAAAAAAATATAATGTGGTTCTTCACGTTCGTTCTTCCTTTTCAGATGAACCGGGAACCATTGTTTGCCAGGAGGATAAAGAAATGGAAAATGTCCTTGTTTCAGGCGTTACATACAATAAAGATGAAGCAAAGGTGACTCTCAAAATGCTGCCGGACCGTCCCGGCATCGCGGCCCAGCTCTTTTCCGAGATCGCGAAGGCCAATATCGTGGTGGATATGATTATCCAGACCCCCAGCGCCGAGGGAGAACACGCAAACCTTGCGTTTACCGTTCCCCTTTCGGATTACGACCAAACCCTGAAGATCAGTCAGAGACTGGCAGGGGAACTGGGGGCTGGTGAGGTGGTGGGCAATAAGGATATCTCCAAGGTTTCCATTATTGGGGTCGGAATGCGCTCCCATACAAACGTGGCCTCCAAGATGTTCGTCGCCCTGGCAAACGAGGGAATCAACATCATGATGATCAGCACATCGGAAATCAAAATTTCCTGCATGATCGACGCCAAATACACAGAGCTGGCCGTCCGCGCCCTGCACGACGCCTTTGAACTGGAAAAACCCCCGGTGGCGGAGTCTCTGTAATGGATACTGTCAAGCTATACGATACCACCCTGAGGGATGGAACGCAATCCGAAGATATCAGTTTTACAACGGATGACAAGATCAAGATCGCCCATCAACTGGATGATCTGGGGATTCATTATATCGAAGGGGGCTGGCCCGGATCCAATCCCAAGGATGCCAACTTCTTCGAAAGAATCAAATCTCACACATTTCACACCTCCCGGGTTGCCGCTTTTGGCAGCACCTGTCACGCGGAGGTTTCGCCGGAACGGGATGAAAATATCCAGGCCTTGCTGGCGGCGGAAACCCCCGTGATCACGATTTTTGGAAAATCGTGGGATATCCACCCTGTCAATGCCATGAATATTACCCTGGAACAAAACCTCGACATCATTTACGAATCCATCAGGTATCTCAAACCCAGGGTGGACACCCTGGTCTATGACGCCGAGCATTTCTTCGATGGCTACAAAAACAACCGGGAATATGCCATGAAGACCCTGCACGCAGCCGAGGCGGCCCAACCGGATTGCCTCGTTCTATGTGACACCAACGGTGGATGCCTCCCCCATGAAATCGACCGGATCATCCGAGAGGTCCGGGGAGAGGTCACCCTTCCCTTGGGGATTCATTGTCACAATGATTCGGACGTC
Source organism: bacterium (assembly GCA_027004185.1). Classification (GTDB taxonomy): domain Bacteria; phylum Desulfobacterota; class S145-22; order S145-22; family S145-22; genus S145-22. Next base: position 1,808 of record JALTIG010000169.1, read on the forward strand.
GCGGTTGCCAACAGCCTTGTGGCCATACAGGCGGGGGTTACACATGTCCAGGGCACGATCAACGGATTCGGGGAACGCTGCGGAAATGCCAATCTCTGCTCTATCATCCCCAATCTTGTTCTGAAACTGGGGATTCCCTGCCTGACGGACAATCAACTCAAAAAACTTCTACACGTCTCGAGATACGTCAACGAGCTGGCTAATATCGTTCATGATAAACACCAACCTTACGTAGGTGCCAGCGCCTTCGCCCACAAGGGTGGGGTCCATGTCAGCGCTATTCGGAAGGACCCAACAACCTATGAACATATCCCCCCCGAAAAGGTTGGAAACCGCCAACGGGTCCTGGTCTCCGATCTCTCCGGGGCCAGCAATGTCCTCGTGAAGGCGAAGGAATTCGGAATCGAACTGGAAAGTAAGGACGCGAAGGTACGGGAGATCGTCCGGCAGCTCAAGGACCTGGAAAACAGGGGATACCAGTTCGAAGGGGCCGAGGCCTCCTTTGAGCTATTGATGAAACGGGCGATGGGGAAACGCCCGGTCTATTTCGAACTGATGGGGTACCGGGTGATCGACGAACGGAAAAGCTCCAAGAATCCCCCCTTTTCCGAGGCTACTATCATGATCCGTGTCAAGGATCGCGTGGAACACACCGCCGCGATCGGAAACGGCCCTGTCAATGCCCTCGACAATGCCCTCCGAAAGGCCCTGGAGCGCTTCTATCCGGAATTGAAGGAGCTGAAACTCCGGGATTATAAGGTCCGGGTCCTTTCCGGAGCGGCCGGAACGGCGGCGGTGACCCGTGTGCTTATCGAATCCGGGGATAAAACCTCGCGCTGGGGAACGGTTGGCGTCTCCGAGAACATCATCCAGGCAAGCTGGGAGGCCCTTATCGATAGCATCGAATATAAACTACAAAAAGAAAGGATACACGCCGTAACTTGAACCGAATATCCCTTGCCATCTTTCTGGTCTTTCTCTGCCTGCAGGGTATTCCCCTGCTTCAACAATGGGGGGAAAGCATTTTCCCATCCCCTGCGCACCCCGTGCAACCGATAGCCTTTGTCATCAATGAGAAAGTTCAGCCCCCGAGAAGATATCTTGAGGTGAAACCTGAAACAAATGGAAGAAAAGCCGTCCCCATTGGCCCCCTTGTGGAACGCCGAATCCATCCCGATGGCGCCGTCACGCTTTCCTCACCCGTCCCACCTCTCGTAGCCTATGTCACGGGAATCCCTATGGATTG
>JALTIG010000170.1 GCA_027004185.1 bacterium
CCCTAAAAGGTAGCCTACTCCCCATCCGAGGAGGCCCCAGAGCAGTAGGGGGCGCTTTCCGCCATAATGAAGGAATCCAAACAGAAACGAGCTGGCATGTAAGCCGAGAAGCTGAATCAGGCACCCCCGGAACATGAGCTCTTCCGCCACCGCTGAAGCGACGGACAAGACCACGATATCGCCAAAGTTCATATCAGGAAGATAACGGAGGATGATCGCATTAAGACGCGCGAAGGGGGCGAACCGATCGAGGAAGTGACCGGCAAAAATGACCATAGTACCCAGGGCTATCCCCAAAAGCACCACCTCGATAAGAGAGATACCATGCCACCAGGGGGGGAGATGCCAGGGGGAGAGGTGAAAGAGGTGGGAAAGAATAAACGCTACCAGGCTCAGCAGGCCATAAAATAGGAGGATCCCCGCATTCTTCATGATGGCCTTTTCAACCCTTTGAACCGATCAATAGGGAATTCCCACGGCCAAGGGGGACGGGCTCACGAACGGTGAGGCCGACCCGTACAAGCCATTGCCGGGCGGTTGCAAATGTATAGCACTCGCCCTGCGGGGTACCGATGAAGAGGAGGAGCCTGAATAGAACCGCTTCGAGGGGGGCCATTTCATCTTCATCTAGGAAATAATCAACTAACCAAAGATCCCCTCCCCGTTTCAGACGGCTGGCGGCCCTTTCGATGAGCCGTTGGTTGTCTTCCATGGGATAGATATGAAGAAGGTGTGAAATCAGGATCCGATCAAAGGGGCCCATTGGAAGGGGATCGGCATAGGCATTACCGGTGCATAGATGGATCCGATTCGCACATGGGTCATCCTGAATAATCCTTTCGGTCACAGCAATGGCATCTGGCAGATCAAACAATGTAACGGTCAGAGCCTCCAACCGCCGGACCAAGGGGAGAGCAAATCCTGCACCGCCACCACCGATATCAAGCAGTTGAGCAACCTTCTCCCATCCCGGTAGAGCGGAGATCCCTGAGAAAAGTCCACTGGCGTGCATGTTCATGGCCCGGAGAAATACCTCGAGTGAATCGGGGTATTGGGCAAGCTCCTCCTCCGGTGGATCCGGACTATGTCCCATCCGCACCCCCTCATCGAGACGCTCCCACACTCTATAGAGGTGATCCTGGTGGACAAGGTCCCAGCGCAGTCCCGGGTAACGCTCAAAGAGATCACGCACCTCCTCCTTGAGGAGGTAAGCTTCTCCCCTTTTCTGAAAGATCCCGAGCGCCACAAGGGCCTGGAGAAGGAGATAGATCCCTCTTTGGGAAACGTGATGGTTCCCTGCAAATGTTTCAGGCTCAACAGGATCAAAGGGTGGGGTAAAAAACCCTATCTTTCCAGCCGTGAGCACGATTTTGGCGGGGGCATACCCCCCTGCGATATCAAAGAGATTTCGTGCAAAATATCCTTTCATATTTCAAGGCGTACCGGTAGTACCCCATCGGGGCGCTGCCGACGATGCAGAAAGCTCGGAGACAATGTTATGCAACGAAGAGAGAAGGGTCAGATGATCCTCCCGAGATTTTATACCGATGCGGATATGTTGGCGTCCCATGCCGCGGAAGGAGCCGCAATGGCGTACCAAGATCCCGCGTTTCCCCAGGGAAAGGTAAAGATCATCGGCGGTGAAGGTCTCCGATTCAATAGATACCAGAAAAAAATTCGCCTCTGAAGGTAAAGGCCGAAGGGAGGGAAGTTTGCCAATCCGTGCCATGAGCCAGTCCCGTTCGTGTTGGATAAACCGTTTGCTTTTCAATAGATGGGGATCACCGTGCCGGAGGCAGTATGCCCCGGAGGCCTGAGCCAGCACATTAACGTTCCAGGGGGGGAGGTAACGTCTCCATCGACGCACTATCTCCGGCGCACCCACAGCATACCCCAGCCTGAGGCCGGGTATTCCGTAGGACTTGGTCATGGAACGCAGGACAATAAGTGTGTTGTACCGGCTTACGAGCGGGACAGCAGAAGGCCGGTCTGTAAAAGGGAGAAATGCCTCATCCAGGATAACAGAGGCACGCTTTCTCTCTGCTTCATCAAGGATTCGCTCAATCATTTCAGGAGCCAGCCCTATCCCCGTCGGATTGTTAGGCTGGCAGAGAAAGAGGGTCGAGTCCGGTACAAGATTGGAAAGGATCGCTTCCATATCCAGGCCAAAAAGGTTAGTATCCAATGGAGGGATATGAAGGATATGCCAGCCGTATAAACTACAGACCCGTTCGTATTCGATGAAAGAGGGGTAGGGAATAATGGCACGCCGCCGCGGGAATAGAGAAATAAGGGAAAAGAGCAGATCGGTGCTACCGTTTCCCACGATAAAATGGTCGGGTGAAAGCCTATGATATGTAGAGAGCTCATCTGTAAGGGTTCGAGAATCGATTTCAGGATAGGAAAGGATATCCTCCAGCACCCTTGAGAGCAGCGGCATTAGGCCGGGAGGGGGGCCCAGGGGATTGACGTTGATACTGAAATCGATCAGTTCCCTCCCTTGCAGACTCTTTCCGAAAATTCGTGAGCCTTCGCTTGCCCCTCCATGACGGGGGGGGATAACCCCTTTCTCTCTGGCCTTTGGTGGGTTCATGCCTTGATACCTTCCCGAATCATCCGTGTGACTCTCTCCATATCTAACGCCTCTGAAACAATCTTTTCAAGCCCTTCCACCCCTTCGATCAGACGCTGACGGTAAAAGATCCCGGATCTTTCCAAAGGAGGGAGTCCCTTTTTACCCCTCAGGTCATTCAGAAAGGTATGACGGAAATCATCGTTATCAAAGATACCATGCAGGTAGGTCCCCCAGATATTCCCGTCTGGATTCATGGCCCCGTCCTTCACAGAGCATAGTTGTCCGTTCCTTTCGACAATCTCAAAAAGCGGGCGCATCCGTGGGCCAAGGTGCGTTACCCCCATGTGGATTTCATAACCCTCAAGTAGAGGGGAAGAGGTATCCCCCATTGCCCGCAGCACGTCCAGCGTGGTAGTTTTTTCCCGTTTCAGCGTAGTGGTTACATCAAGAAGACCCAGGCCCTCCAAGGTTTCAATCCCAGACTCGACATGATAAGGATCCCGAATTGACCGGCCGAGGATTTGATATCCACCGCACAACCCAATCACCGTTCCTCCCCGGGCAGCGAAGCGTTGTATCTCATCTCCAAGTCCGGTGCGGCGGAGAAAATCCAGGTCCGACAGGGAATTTTTGCTTCCGGGGATGAAAACGGCATCCAACCCACGCAAACTGTCGCCCGCCCCGAGATAAACGATGGAAACATCCGGTTCCATGGAAAGAACATCAAAATCGGTGAAATTGGAGATATGGGGGAGACGGATCACCCCCAGTTTCAATGCGCCATTGTCTTTCCCCATCCTGCCTCTCAAGCCCACACTGTCCTCCTCGGGCAGATAGAGATTTCGGAAATATGGAATCACCCCCAAGACCGGGAGCCCCGTTTTCTCTTCAATCATCTTCAATCCCGGTTCAAGAAGCGAAAGATCCCCCCTGAATTTGTTAATAACCATCCCCCTCACAAACCGGCGTTCCTCCTCACGAAGTAAGGCCAGGGTCCCGTAGAGAGATGCAAAAACCCCACCACGGTCGATATCCCCTACGAGGAGAACCGGGGCTTTCGCCATCCTTGCCGCCCCCATGTTTACAAGGTCTTGATCGTTTAAATTGATCTCAGCGGGGCTTCCAGCTCCCTCCATAATGATGACATCGTAGGTATCTCTAAGCCGTTTAAGGCTCTCCCTCACCTTTCCTCTCAATTTCTCCTTTTGGAAGTGGTAGGTTCGGGCATCCATATGACCGAGAACCTTTCCATGGACAATCACTTGGGAACCGGTGTCGGAAGAAGGTTTGAGAAGGATGGGATTCATGTCATAGCTTGGGGGGATCCCAGCAGCGAAGGCCTGAAACGCCTGGGCCCGTCCTATTTCTCCCCCCTCCCGGGTGACAAAGGAGTTCAAGGCCATGTTCTGGGCCTTGAAGGGGGCGACACGGCACCCCCGTTTCGCATAATACCGACACAGGGCCGCCACAAGGATACTCTTTCCCACATGGGAACCGGTGCCCTGAATCATCAGGATACCTTTTAGGAAGGGGGGCGACTGCATGGATTCAGGTTTTTTCTTAAGATACGGGTTCTATGGAAGGGGCAAAAGGCTGGCCTTGGGTGTTAAAATCCCCATATCTCTCTTCTGAGTGGAAGCGGGAAAGGATCTCACCTGTGTAGGAAATAAGGATCACCTCCAAGAAGGAATCGTTTCCCAAAACACGGGCCAGGTTTCGATGGGCCCGTTGGCAGATTCGAAAAAAGATCGTTTCTGCATCTTCCCGAATCAACAACTCAAGCCCTTCCCGGGGATTCCTGCATTTATTGATGGCTTCCAGAAGCTCCTCTGGAACCTTTTCCATCATGGCGATATGGTAAATGGGGATCAAGGAAGTAATAAATGATTTGGGATTCATCCTGGTCTTACCCGTCATGATCTTCAACATCTTGGAAAATGTACCGACATAAAAGATCTTTGAAAATCCCATGGCCTTAGATTGAACCAGGGCATGCTCGATATGGTCCGCAGTCAGGATGAAGGATTCTGAAGGGGCATTGGGGAAAAACCCCCGGGCAAAGCGTTCTCCCCTTGCCCCAGGGGTCAACACAATTTCCATGACCCCAGATTCCCGTGCGATGGCAAGGGCCTGGTCGATCCAGTAATGCCATGCCTCCGGTGTAGCCATGCGTCTCAAGGCCGGGGTCTCTTGAATAGCCACCCCACCCACAATTCCGATCCGGCCAACAAGGGATTGTCGAGCAAGTTTTTCACCATCAGGAACCTCGATGGTAACGGAAAGTTGGCAGATGCTGCCAAAGTGCATGAATTTTGCTAACTCCATGAGATTATTCCGAATAAGCTCTTGTGACTCTGGAAAGATTGCATCCTCTCCCACAGCCACTGGCAGGCCTGGTTTGGTTACCTGACCGACACCCTTTCCGCCGCGAATCGTAAAGGTTAAGGTGCCGCTCTGATAACTGGCGTTTTCCTCATAACTGAGGTGCACCCAGATTTCCGGGGATTTAGGATCGGCTGCTACCGTGGGAACCCGTACCGTGACCCTGCCATCCCCTTTTGCATACCCCTTAATGGGAAACCAGAACCTTTTCCCACTCGGTAGCAAGAGAGATACCATTTCGGGAGGGTCTCCGGTCAGGAGGAAAATGGCGGCAGCCTTGGCAGCCCCAGCCGCGCAGGTCCCCGTCGTATAACCGAGACGGTTTCTTTTCTCACTCCGATGCCGCTCATTGTGATAAGAATTCGTGGAAGGCTCATGGTAGCTTCTGTTGGCAGAAAAGGGATTGGATCCTTTTATATTCCTTTTGCGGCGGTATGACTTCAAAAGCGTAACTCCATCATGTACATTGATAAATAAATCTCTCCCTGAAAGCCTATTCCTAAAAATCTCCCAAAACGCCAACGATAAGGAGGAGATCAAAATAGTCTTCCTAAGTAAACTTTAACCCTCTCCTGTCTATTTTCAAAGACATACTTTCACTTGAATACAAAATTTCTTGAAGATGTACGTTAATTACAAAAATCCATTACAAAAGTCAATCGTGATGTTGGATCGACACCTGCTTCGAAAGGAATCCTTCGTCCATCCAAGGAACCCCCTCAAACCAATTTGCCTTTGTGTTCCTCCGAAGAGGGGTGAATGTACGGCGAAACAGCCCGGCGAAACTCTTCCGGGATCTTGTAACTTATTCCCTTTTCGTAGTCATAAAAAACCTGAACCGACTCCCCCGTGGCGAAGATCCATTCTGGACCATCCCTTTTGTAAATCTCGTAAGCGAAGCTGAAGCTTTTTCCCCCTATACTCGAAATCCAGATAGCTTCACGGACCACCTGATCCCTCAATTCTATCGGATGATGGTACCGGCACACCACCTGGGCAAGGATAAATGGGAAATCTTTCAGAGATGTGCTTTTTAAAACCCGGGCAAAGAATTCCTTCCTTCCCTCTTCAAAATATGTGAGAAAGGTGGCGTTATTCACATGTCCCATGGCATCCAGATCTCTAAAACGTACTTGAATATCTAACCTGATTTTACCACTCACACCTCATCTCCTTTGCCGCCCTCTGCTACGTTGGAAGGGGCCTGAGATTTTGGAAGCCAGACAGTGAAACAGCTCCCCAAACCAGGGGTGCTTTGTACGGTAATCCTCCCTCCGTGAGCCTCGGCAATCCACTTACATATCGAAAGCCCGAGTCCCGTCCCTCCTGCCTCACGCGAGCGAGACTTATCGACACGGTAAAAACGATCAAAGATGTAAGGGATATCCTTACTGTCGATCCCCACCCCTTCATCTTTGACCAAAAGATTAACGAATTTTCCATTCTGAGCGGTGGAAATCACAACTTTGCCTTTTTGTTTGGAATACTTAATGGCGTTTTCTACAAGATTAAAAAGCATCTGTTTTAGACGGTACTTGTCCCCTATCACCCAAGCGTCAGCCTGACAATGATATGTTAACTGCACATCGCGATCCTCCACAAGAAATCGGCACTGGTCAAAACAGGAATTGATCAGGGTGGCCAGATTTATCGGCTCCCTGTGGAGGGCCAAACGCCCGGTATCCGCACGGGAGAGAACAAGCAGATCTTGTACCAGACGTGTCATCCTGTTTATCTCTTCGAGGCTGCTTCGAAGATACGCTCGATATTCCTCCGGCGGGCGTTCCTTCCGGAGAGCCAATTCCGCTTCCCCCTTCAAAATGGTTAGGGGTGTTTTCAACTCATGGGATGCATCCGCCGTGAATTGCTGAATCTGTTTGAACGATTCCTCCAATCGCTGGATCATGCCATTGATCGTTTCCACAAGCTGGCTGAGTTCATCATGGGTTGCCGGTTTTGGCACCCTCAGCTCTAAGTTCTTTGAGGTAATCTCCCGCGTGATTCGATTAATCTCATTGATAGGTTTTAGAACCTTGTTTGCGAGGAAGATCCCACCAATACTGGCAATAATCAGGGCCAAGGGGACAATGGAAAACAGGATAAAAAGGAGTTGTGTCAGGGTCTCCTTAACCCCAGAAAGAGAGGTGGCAACCTGAACGATACTATGGATCCCCGTGCCCTTTCTTTTGACGGGATATGTAATAATTCTCAAGGGTTCTCCAAAGACTTCCTTGGTCTCATACGTAATAACCCCTTTTGCAGCATTCTGGAGTGCCTTGTAACTTACAGGTAACCGCTTGTTTCTTAGGTTTAGAGACTTCCCGCCGATATTGCCGGAACGGTCAAGGAGCTGAATAAATTTAGCGGTAGGTTGTCGGCCGACCTTCTTAGCAAGATCCCTTTCAATATCTGAAAAAACACTGTTGGAATGGGGGGAGAGAGAAGAGGCAATCACCTCCGAAATCGTTAAGATCTTATGATCGACGCTTTTATACAAGCTCCGAGACATCTGATAGTAAACCAACATACTAAAAAGGGTTAGGGTACATCCAAGTATAAAGATATACCATAGGGTCAGGCGGACTCGAACGGACTGGATGAACTTCATCTATGTCTCTTTCATGATATACCCGGCTCCCCGAACCGTGTATATCAATTTCTTTTTGTGCCCCTGCTCTATCTTTTTTCGAAGGTAATTGACGTAAACATCAATCACGTTGGTTGTGGGATCAAATTCATAATTCCAAACATGTTCGTTAATCAGGGTACGCGACAGAACACGGTTAACGTTCCTCATGAAATATTCCAGCAAGGCATACTCTTTACTGGTAAGTTCAATGGCTTTATCCCCCCTCTTAACCTCACGCGTCAAGGGATTAAGCGTCAAATCGGCGACCTTAAGGATCGTAATCTTCTGATCCTGGCTTCTTCTTAATAGAGCACGAATCCGTGCAAGCAACTCTGCAAAATCGAATGGCTTCGTCAGGTAATCATCGCTTCCGCCTTCAAGACCGGCTACGATATCATCCACGCTATCCTTCGCCGTCAAGATCAAGACAGGAACAGTATTCCGATTGTTTCTTACCCGCCTGAGAACTTCCATCCCATCCAACTTTGGAAGCATTAAATCCAAAACGATCAAATCATAATCGTTCTCAAGGGCCATAAAAACCCCTTCTTCCCCATCATATACAACATCCACTACATAATTTTCCTCCCTCAGCCCCTTCGCAATAAACGCTGCGACCTTCTTCTCATCCTCTACAACCAGAATTCTCATAAGTAAATTATAAATTTTTGCAATTAAAAATACAAGTTTTACAAAAAAACAATTGACAACCTTAATATAGTATCAGTATACTAAAGAAAAAATTCAGGGGGATTTTAAGATAGATCGTTATCGCGTCAGATTCGCAAAAATTGCCGCCATATTCCTTTTCTTCTCGCTTATCAGGGTTCCACTGGCAGAAGGGAAGGTTTACTTGGATATATTTTCACCAAATATCCGGAAGATCAATATCGTTGTTCTTCCCCCCAGGTGGACGGGCAAAGTCATGCCAGGATCAATCACTCCCTCCCTCTTTGAAACACGCGTTACCCATGATCTCTGGATCACAGGTTTTTTCAATGTTATCTCTGGCCAAGATATTCCACCTGCCCTCTCTACCGCATATATCGACCACAATCAAATAGACCCTAAAAAATACAAAACGCTTGGTGCTGAATTCGTACTGGCTACAAGCGTGGTAATCACCCATGGCATGTTTACTGTTGAATGTCACCTGTTCGACGTCGCCATGTCCAGAGAGATTGCAAACTATCGCTTCAAGGATACTATCCCCAGCCGGGACTTGGTCTATCATGCCTTTGAAAATCAGCTTATTTATTATATTACAGGAAGTAATGGTCTCTTTGACACAAAAATTGCTTTTATCTCCACACAGACCGGAAACAAAGAAGTATACCAAATAGACTTTGACGGGAGAAATCGGCATCGAATCACGAATAATGGATC
>JALTIG010000171.1:0-843 GCA_027004185.1 bacterium
GTGCTACCGTGTATCGATTGGAGGGGGACTACAAACTCTATTCCGGTCTTGCCTGCCAGACCGTTGTGCAACCCAACATGTATCTCGTTCAGATTCCGTTTTTCCCCGCAAACAAGACCGCCTATGATATTGAAAAACTTCCTTATGACGTGACGGCCATTCAGACCACCTATCCGGAGACCTTTCGGTGCGTGCAATGCAACGCCTGTACCAAGGTCTGCCCCATGGATCTTCAGGTTATGGATTATATGGCTGCGGCCATCCGGGGGGATATCGAGGCAGTCGCAGAGATGTCACGGAGCTGCATCATGTGTGGCCTCTGTACCTCCCGCTGTCCCGCCGAGACCAATCAGTATAATATGGCGGAGCTGTGTCGTCGGTTGTATGGACGGTATGGGCAGAAGAAATCCCAGCAGGTTGCCAAGCGGGTGGAGGAGATCAGGGCAGGGAAGTATGATCCCATGATTAAGGAGCTTCAGACCATCCCGCTGGAAGAGCTCAAAAAGCGCTACGAGGAAAGGGAGTGGGAACCGATTATCAGCGAAGGATGGCAGCCGAAAGAAACGAAATATCTGTAAGAGATTAGAATATTTGGAGGATGTGTCATGGGTTATACCCCGGAAATGAAGGAACTGATAAAGAAAGTGGAGGCAACCCGTCCCGCCAGGATTGAACGGGTCAAACAGGGGATTCAGTTTCCCAAGCTCTCCTTGGAAGAAGCCCAGCAGCGTCTTCGGACCTATCATCCGGACTACAAGGTAGAAGGGCGTCGGGAATTTAAGATTGGCCCCAACAAGGGAGACGGCCACACCTATCCGGATGAGGTGGTGGACCTTTTCGAGG
>JALTIG010000171.1:853-3016 GCA_027004185.1 bacterium
CCACTACCTCGATATTATGGGCGGCGGGCATTTTACCAACAAACCAAACCTTGTAGAGGCCATTGCGAAAGACGCACCGATTATCATCCAGTGGCTCGAAAGTCTGGGAATGAACTTCGACAAGACGCCGGATGGCCAGATGCGGCTTCTCGCCGGGGGCGGAATATGCCGAAAGCGGATGCACTCCTGCGGAGATGTCACCGGGGCCGAGATTATGCGGACCATCCGCGATGAGGCGCGAAATCGCCGGGAGGATATCACGGTTCTGGAATATCAGCCCGCGGTTGAAATCCTTCTGGATGAAGACGGCAAGGCGGCCGGTGCCCTCCTGTATAACATGGAAACGGAGGAATACAGCGTTGTCAAGGCGAAGGCGGTCATCATTACGACCGGGGGATGTGGACGGCTCCATATCCAGGGGTTTGCCACGACCAACCATTACGGGGCCACGATGGACGGCGTTGTTATGGCCTACCGCGCCGGGGTTCCCCACTGCTTTCTTTACGCGACCCAGTATCACCCCACCGGCGTGGCCTACCCGGAACAGAACGTGGGACTGCTGATCACGGAAAAGATCCGGACAGCGGGGGCCCAACCGGTGAATATCGATGGTGAGGAATTCACCTTTCCCCTCGAGCCCCGTGACGTGGAATCCTCTAATATTATCCGCGAGTGCATGGAGGTGGGGAAGGGGATTCCCACGCCCGTGGGACGGATTGGTGTGTGGCTTGACAGCCCCATGATCGATATCCTCAAGGGGGAAGGAACCGTTGAACGGGACTTCCCGGCGAAATTTATCCAATTCAAGCGTTACGGCATCGATATCAGCAAGGAGCCGATGCTGGTCTATCCGACCCACCATTACCAGAACGGCGGCGTGGAGGCCAACGAGTGGGGCGAAACAAGGATTCCGGGGCTTTTCGTGGCCGGTGAAGTCCTGGGCGGCATTCACGGAGAGAACCGTCTGATGGGCAATTCCCTGCTCGACATCAACGTCTTTGGCCGCAGGACCGGGATGCGTTCGGCGGAGTATGTCAAGCAGGGCGTGACCATCAAAAAGCTGACTCTCGAGCATGTCCGGGCCTACCAGAAGGAACTGAAGGAGGCCGGGATCGAGACGGACCGCATCTCTCCCATGCTGCTTCCGGACTACACCAATCCCGAAGTACGCGCCAAACAGCTCACGGCTCGGTATTTCGGAACCCTGAGGTAAAAACGGGCTGCTCTTCCCTACGGGAAAGCAACCGACACGGCCTGACAGTCAAGCGGGATCCCGGAGTTTCCCTGGATCCCGCTTTTTATATGGGGTGCCTTCTCCTTCGTTCAAGCAAGGCCAAAACGTAGGGCTCTCGCCTGAGGGATTCAGGATTCCCTTGACTTCTTTCCATGGGAGTGTTTATCTCTTGCGCAAACATTGATTGCTTCTATTTTTGAATCGATATCAAAAACAATTCCCGTATAAATGGGAGGATTACCATGTTATCCAAGCTGATCGTACCGGATGTTGAGGACTTGATCCAGAAAAAACAATGGAACGAGCTGAAGGAAATCCTGTCTGAGATGGACACTGCGGATGCAGCGGAACTGCTGGAAACCCTGGATCAAAGAGAGGCGGTTATTCTTTTCCGGCTGATCCCAAAAGAGAAATCGGCGGATGTCTTTTCCGAGCTGGATCCTGTTTATCAGGAGACCCTCCTTAAACACATCGTGGGCAATGAATTGAGGGAACTGTTGGAAGAGCTCTCCCCCGATGACAGGACCGCCCTTTTTGAGGATCTACCGGGTCGGATGACCCAAAAACTGCTAAATATCCTGCCCCCGGAAGAGAGGCGCGAATCCCTCAAGTTGCTTGGCTATCCCGAGGAAAGCGTGGGACGTTTGATGACCCCGGACTATGTGGCCGTGAAACCGACCTGGACGATCAAAAGGGCTATTCAGCATATCAAGGAGAAGGGGCGGGACGCGGAAACCATCAATATGATCTATGTGGTGGATGATCACTGGAAGCTTCTCGACGATATTCCCATCCGGCGGTTTCTACTGGCGGCCCCCGAGCAAACCGTTGCAGATATCATGGATCAAAAGGTTATTGCCATTGAGGCGTGGGAAGATCAGGAGGAAGCCTACCAGATAATCAAAAAGTATAATCTTGTTGTTTTGCCC
>JALTIG010000172.1 GCA_027004185.1 bacterium
GGTCTGGATGTGGAGAAATTAAAACAATATACTCCCGATGAGCTGGTGAAATATTTCATGGAACGACTCAAGGAACAAACGGGCCAGCATCATGGGGGGCATAAGTGGATCGGAACGGGGGGAACCTCACCTGTGGGGCATTCCGGATACCATCCGGGTGGCATGCGGGTTGGAGGGCGATCTCATAATAAGAGCGCTATCAAGGTGGCCATGGAACGCCGCTATCGGGATTATTCGACGGATGGCCATCTGACGCAGGCCCAGATGGGGGAGGCTTTAAAACGTCTCCGTCGATTGATTCCCGTGGGACCAAAGGATCAGGTCAATGTGGAAAAAACCATTTATGAAACCATGCGTAATGCAGGGGAAATCGAGATCGTCTTTGATCGCAGCCTCAAGGATAAGCTGAAGGTTATCCTGATGATCGACAATGGGGGGTGGTCCATGGACCCCTATATTCCTGTAGTACAACTCCTTTTCAACCATGCACGGCATCAGTTTAAGGACCTGAAAACCTATTTTTTCCACAATACGATCTATGACCAGGTATGGGAGGATCCCACCCGCTACCATTACCCTATCAATGTGGAGGACTTCGTGAGGATGGACCCGGAGACGCGGGTCATTATCGTGGGGGACGCCAGTATGGCCAACTGGGAGCTGATGACGCCGGGAGGGGTAATCTATTTCAATGAATACAATCGGATTCCCAGCATCGAACGACTCCGTTTTATTGCACAGACATTTCCCCATAGTGTCTGGCTCAATCCAAAATTTGAGGAAGAATGGCCTTATACCCGGAGTATTCAGATTATTCGTCAGATCTTTTCCATGTTTGAGTTGACCCTGGAAGGCCTGGAGAAGGCCGTGGCGTACCTAATGAGCAAATGAACCATCCGGCCTCCAAAAAGGTCATCTATGCCGCTCTTGCAGGAAATTTTCTTGTCTCCCTGACAAAGTTTATCGCTGCTGGGTTGACACGCAGTGCCGCTATGTTTTCGGAAGGAATTCATTCCCTGGTAGATACAGGCAATCAATTTCTTCTCCTCTATGGGGAACACCGTTCCCGGCGTCCTCCAGATGATGCCTTTCCCTTTGGCTATGGGAAGGAGGTCTATTTCTGGAGTTTTGTCGTAGCCCTTTTGATCTTTGCCCTGGGGGCGGGGGTTTCCATTTATGAGGGATTCCACCGTCTGACGCATCCCCATCCCCTTGTCACGCCTTTTATCAACTATGGGGTTCTTCTTTTTTCCTTTCTCTTTGAAGGGAGTACATGGTTTTTTGCACTGAGGGAATTTTCAAAGCAGAAAGGTCGTCGAGGATACCTTGAGGCGGTGCATCAGGGGAAAAACCCGTCCATCTTCATGGTACTTTTCGAAGACTCCGCGGCCATGATTGGGCTGGTAATCGCCTTTGGTGGTGTTTTTTTAGGCCAGGTAACGGGTGATTCCCGCTATGATGGGATCGCTTCCCTCCTGATAGGCTTGATTTTGGGAGCTACAGCCATCTGGTTGGCGTTTGAGACAAAGGGACTTCTGATAGGAGAAAGTGCCCTCCCGGAAGTGGTTCAGGATATTCGGGGGATTGCGGCGGGGTTCCCGGAAATTGAACATGTCAACGAGGTACTAACCCTTCACATGGGGCCGGAATATATCCTGGTAAACCTCAGTGTCGATTTTAGGGACAGCATTACGTCCGAGAGGGTTGAAGAGATCATCGGGGAATTGGTTAAAACCATCAAGACAAGGCATCCGCTTGTAAAGCGCGTATTTGTAGAAGCGGAGCCAAGGAAATTGTAAGCGCGCGGGAATCAAGTTCAGAAATCTCGAAAATAAACGTAAGAATTTGTTTTGTCTGGATGGTTTATCCCTTGACAAGATGGTCGAAAGTTGATAAATGACGTTCGCTTTATGCTTAGTTGTAAAGGAAAGGACGTTCAAGAAATGACGGAGATACAGGCACGTAGCTCAGTGGGAGAGCGCTACCTTGACGCGGTAGAAGTCGGCGGTTCAATCCCGCCCGTGCCTACCATTTTACCATCCATCCTGATGAAATTTTAAATTCAACGATTTTGTAAAGCGTAAGCGAAGTGATGCGGGGGCGGCATCCTATATGGTTTGATATACGTGGAAGGAACGTGGCGTAATATGGGCAGTAAAAATAATATATCTTTAGATACATTGAGACACAGTACGGCGCATGTAATGGCGCAGGCCGTGAAGGATCTTTATGGGGACGTAAAACTGGCGATTGGGCCCTCCATCGAAGATGGGTTCTATTACGATTTTGATGCCCCCGTACGCTTTTCGGAGGAAGATCTTGAAAAGATCGAAAAACGGATGGGGGAGATTATCCGGGAAGATCTCCCCTTCGAGCGGCAGGAAATGCCTCGAGAGGAAGCCATTGCATTTTTTAAAGGGCGGGATGAGCCTTACAAGGTAGAACTCCTAAGCGAAATGAAGGATGACATCGTTTCTCTCTACAGGCAGGGAGACTTTGTGGACCTCTGCAGGGGCCCTCATATTCCCTCGACAGGGAAGATAGGGGCCTTCAAACTCCTCAGTCTTGCGGGTGCCTACTGGCGGGGAGATGAACGGAACAAGATGCTTCAGCGGATCTATGGGACGGCCTTCTTTGACCGAAAATCTCTGGGACAGTATTTGAAACGTTTGGAAGAGGCAAAGAAACGGGATCACCGGAAACTCGGGAAGGATCTGGATCTCTTCAGCGTCAGCGAGGATGTGGGCCCTGGGCTGATTCACTGGCATCCCAAGGGGGCCCGCGTCCGGAGTATTATTGAGACCTTCTGGCGCCAGGCCCATTACGACCATGGGTATGACCTTTTGTATACTCCCCATATTGGACGCGCGGAGCTGTGGCAACGGAGCGGACATCTCGATTTCTACCGGGAGGGAATGTACGCCCCCATGAGTGTGGAGGAACATGACTATTATGTCAAACCGATGAACTGCCCCTTTCATATCCAGATCTACAACAGCCGGATACGG
>JALTIG010000173.1 GCA_027004185.1 bacterium
GAACTATCAGCAGCGGCGGCACGGTTATCGCCCGTGGGCATCTTATCGGAGATGCTGAGGATATCAAAGCACACTTAGAATGCCAGGGGCTTATCCTGACGGAGAAGGGGATCATTCACGCGATACCAGAGCTTGAAGGGCACCTCAGTGGGGTTGATATGTCTCACGAGGCAGCAGTGGGAAAGATCGCGCAGGATGAAATCGAATATCTCATGGCACGTGGGCTTTCAGAAGAAGAGGCAACGGCAACCATTGTTAGGGGATTCTTGAACGTTGAAATCGAAGGGTTGCCGATCGAATTGAAGCGTGAGATCGATCGGGCCATCGCGGAGAGCGAGAAAGATCTCTTTTGACGGAACGGATTGTGCCAAAGATTGGGGCACATATGTCTATTGCGGGAGGGGTCTCCCGGGCCCTGGATAGGGGGAGTGAACTGGGCCTTGAAACGATCCAGATATTTACAAAGAATGCCAATCAGTGGAAGGGTAAACGAATTTCTGAGGAAGAACGACGGCGTTTCGTCCAGCGAAGGGATGAAACAGGCATCGATCCCATTGTGGCTCATGATAGTTATCTGATTAATCTCGCATCACCAGATGCCAGGATGCTTGAACGTTCACTCATCGCCTTCGAGGATGAAATGGACCGATGTTGCCAACTGGGTATTCAGTATCTTGTTATGCATCCGGGAGGACACCTTGGATCCGGTGAAAAACAGGGAATTGAACGGGTAGGGGAGGCGCTTAAGGTAGCACTGCTCGAGAAGGAGGATACGGGGGTTAACATTGTCCTCGAAACCACCGCAGGTCAGGGAACCCAGTTAGGTTACAGGTTTGAACAATTGCGCGATATTATCACTATTGTGAACCTCCCTCACCGGATGGGGGTATGTCTGGATACGTGTCATATCTTTGCTGCGGGTTACGACATTAGAACGAGGGAGGGATGTGAAAGAATCCTCATGGAGTTTGATAGGGTAATCGGTCTTGAAACCCTTGTGGTAATCCACGCTAACGATTCTAAACGAGAGCTTGGGTCACGGGTGGATCGTCACGAACATATCGGTGAGGGTCAAATTGGGATAGAGGCCTTCTCTTTTCTGTTGAATCATCCCCGCCTGTCCGAGTTACCCTTTATTCTGGAAACCCCCAAGACGTCCCCTGAGGCGCAGGTGCCTATGGATGTTGTGAATGTGTCACGTTTACGAAAACTGATAAGGAGAGACCAAAATGAGATCGATTAAACTAATAGCGTTAACGATCCTGCTTCTTTTCTTCATCGCGGCGGCATGGGGATTCTCAGCTTCCCTCACAGAACTTCCCCCTCTGTCGACTCCTACAACCGCACCGGAAAAGGTTGAAGAACAACCCTTGTTACAGAAAACACCAGTGCAACAACCTGCTTCCGCACCTTCGGTTAAACAAGGAGGGAACACTTCGGTCCCCCAGGAAAAGAGTCATATTACCAATCCCTCCAAGGTGGAAGTACCGACATCGAATCTACATCCAGGATTCCCCTTTTATCCATTGCTGATTCAGGTGGAAGGAGGACAGGTACCCTCTCTCGATGATTTTACCGGGGCGCCAGAATGCGGCGTTTGTCATAAGCAGATTTATGAACAATGGAAAGGATCCATGCATGCTGCTGCCTTTACTGACCCCATTTGGCGCGCCATGGTTGCTGTGGCCTCAGAAGAAACAGGGGGGAAAACGGACAAGTTTTGCATTGGGTGTCATACTCCGATTGGACTTATAACAGGGGATGTAAAAAATATAGAGGAGGTCTTCTCTAAAGATACCGATCTCGTTTCTACCTTCGGGGTTCAGTGTGATGCCTGTCATGTGATGTCTGAAAACAAGAATGCCGAGGCTGTTAATGGCGACCCAGGGAATGGGTCATTTCTCATGTCTCCCGGAAAGACCAAAAGGGGACCTTATGAGACATGTGATGCAAAAGAGCATGCGGGTATGCAGTCCTCACTGCATGTGACCTCGAAGATTTGTGCCAATTGCCACCAGACGTTTAAAGCCAACGTCCCAGTTGAACAAACATATGATGAATGGAAACATTCCATATATGCGCAAAAGGGTATTCAATGTCAGGATTGCCACATGATGCCAGTGGATAAGGCTATAGAGGCGGCACGCACCCTTCAGCCGCCCGTGTTGACGGGGCCTGCATCGGAATTGAGACCAAACCGGACACCCTTTTTCCCCCACTGGTTCCTTGGGGCCAACGTTCCCATGGCGCAACAGAATGGATTCCAAGACCATGCAAGGGAGATGATGCACCGCTTGCAGACCGCGGCAGCTCTGGAGATGGAGGTATCCGATGCCGTAGTTACCCCTGGTCAGATAGTGAAGGTTATCGTAAAGGTTAGGAACGTGGCAGCGGGACACAACCTTCCTACAGGCCTTGTTGAGTTGCGGCAGATGTGGGTGGATATTCAGGCTTCTGACCAAGAAGGAAGGGTTTTTTACCACTCTGGCAAGTTGACCGATGCTGGAGATATTGAACAGGGCTCAACAATTTTTAACGCCTACGCCGTTGATAAGAATGGACAGCAAACAATCAAGCCCTGGGAAATTGATCATTTTCTTTGGAATCATACCATCTCTCCACGGGGGATGGCGGTGGTTTCTTATACCTTTCAGATTCCCAGCGGTATCCGGAAAGAAGTTCGGATCACCGTAAGACTTAGGTATCGTTCCTATCCCCAAGCCTTTATAAACATGCTGTTGAAGAGTAAGGCCTTTACGGTGCCGGTCATCGATATGGTGGAAAAACGCATCGTTTTGCCGGTAGCAAGCCAGTAGAAATTAACGGGGAGCCAATTGCTTAGTCTTCAGAAGTAGAGACAGCAAGGGAAGAGGAGGCAGGAGAAAAAAGATTACCCCAAGGGGGGCACGGAACGATGGGATATTTGGGGGAGTCATGGAGGCAGGAGAGGGAAAAACACCCCAGGGAGAAAGAAAGGGTAGACGAAGGGGTATAAAGAGGT
>JALTIG010000174.1 GCA_027004185.1 bacterium
CACCCCTACCCGATTCAACTCATCCTTCACATCCTCTAACTTGAACGGCTTTATCACCGCCTCCACCTTCTTCATGCGCAACCTCCCTTCATTGGATGAAAATAATACTACCCCCTCACCTCAAAATCAATTAGCTAACAGACCACCCGATATCTGTTAGCACGGCCCCATTGAAGTGTTACGTTCTGTCAACCCCCTCCGAGGCCTTTATTAAGACCTGACGGATATCACGTAATCTTTCCCTATCATATATCTTCTCTCCCGTTTCGTCCTGAATGTAAAAAACGTCCGCCGCTCGATCAACCTTGGTCGAGATCTTCGCAAGAGAAATATCCAATCCCAAGGCAGAAAGGGTTCGGGTAATATCATACAGAAGCCCGACCCTATCATCCGCAAATACATCAATAATCGTATAGAAATCTGATGTCTCATTATCCACGTGCACCTCAGTTGGCAGTGCTTTGCACCCCTTTCGTCTCACCAGGGAAAAAAGACGATTTCTCTTAACCAAGATCTCCAAATCAACCTCACCCAAAAGAACCCTCCGCAAGGTTTCCTTGAATCTTTCCCATATCCCAGATTTCACGAGGCTGGGCTCAAAGGGCGAATTGATATGAAATATATCAATTGCTGTGTGGCGTGTGGTCGTGTGAATTTCAGCACTTAGGATATTGATACGATTGGCCGCCATTACACCAGCAATAGAGGAAAATAACCCGTGCCGGTCCCGTGTCACAATCACTGCCTCCGAAATCCCCTTTATGGGATCTTCCTTAATATCACAAACGACCCCTTCGATCCGTTGGCGATGGAGCAGGATCAAGTGACTCTTTATATGATCGGTGGGGGTCTGAAGGAGATATCGATACGGAAGCGATTCCACTAACTGGAGATACTCCTCCTTGGGAAGGCTATTCCCATGAATCCAGTTCCGAATTTCAAGAACTCGCCGTTTTGTTCGCAGGGCTGCGACCTTTGTTCCTTCTTCCCCCTTCTCCAGTACATGAAAAACCTTGAAAAAGAATTCCTGAAGAAGGTGCCCTTTCCACTCGTTCCAAGCCTCCGGTCCCACCGCCTGTATATCAGCACACGTAAGGATATAAAGCAACTTCAACCTTTCAACAGTCCCTATGATATGGGCCATGGAAACAATCAGCTTTTCTTCATTCATATCCCTGCGCTGGGCCGTTTCAGAAATCAAAAGGTGGTTTTTAACCAGAAAGACAAGGAGCTCTTTCTGTGGCTTGGGAAGGCCAAATCGATCCGCGATCCCTTCAACCATCCCTGCCCCCCATTCCGCATGCCTTTCCCCTTTTCCCTTCCCGATATCGTGTAGAAACCCTGCCAGAAGTAGAATAAAAGGAGAATCAATCTCTCTGGCCAGCCTCTTAGCCAGGGCCATAGAAGCACCTTCACGGACATCCCGCAATTCTTCTATCTTTCCAACGGTAAAGATCGAATGCACATCTATGGTATAGATGTGATAAACATCATGCTGAACCCGGCAATAGATATTTTCATACTCCGGGATAATCCTCCCAAGAAGCCTCATCTGATTCATCTGTAGAAGGCTTGGGGCAATCGCTCTCCCCTTGCGGAAAATATCAAGAAATATTTCACGTCCCTCACGGCTCTTGCACAACGATTCTTTAAACCGTGAGGGAACATCCGCTATATACTCCCTGGTTTTCCACCCTATTTCAACCCCATATCGTGCGGCAAAATAGAAGGCTCGGACCATCTCTACAGGTTCTTTTTCAAAAATCCTCTTATGTATGACTTCAACCTTTCCACGTTTCAAGAAAAAATACTTGCCAATACGTTTTGCAGGAGGTGAAAGAGGAAGAAAGATGTGAGGTCGTTTTCTCCAAGCCAATTTTTCAAAAACGAGGGACATGACCCAATTAAGAACTGCCGCATGTTTATAGTAGTCCTGCATAAAAACTTCCACATCCAGGGTGTGTCCCAGGTGACGATACCCAAGCCTCCGGGCAATCTCTTCTTGGGTCTGCAGCGTAAGACGATCATTTTTTCGTCTCGAGACAAGGTGAAGACAGAGCCGAATCTTCCACAAAAAGCGAAGCGCCTTCATCAACTCCTTTGCAGAAGAGGAGGAAATCATTTCACTCTCGACCCAGTCATCTATTTGCAGAGCCCCTTCAAAAACCCATAAGGCCCAGTGGATAGCGTGAAAATCCCTTAACCCACCTTTTCCCTCCTTAATGTGGGGTTCAAGCAGAAAAATCGAACGGCCATAATGCTCATACCTTTTACGGGACGAGACCCGAAGCTGGTATAATGTGCTCTCCGGTCTCTCTCTCAGAATTTTTTTCAGGATCTCCCTCTCGAACCGATTATACAAGAGGCCATCCCCCCAGATATAACGGCTTTCTACAAGGGAAGTAAAGATCGTCAGGTCCTTCCTAACCAGTTTTCTACATTCATCAAGGGTTCGGACACTGTATCCCATCTCCATCCCCATATCCCATAGAGGATACATAAACTCCTTGATAAAGGTCTCGATCTCATCTCTCGATCGACCATCATACAAAACCATCAGATCTACATCAGAAAAGGGGGACATCTCCTTTCGCCCGTAACCACCGATGGCAACCAGAGTCAGGCCCTTTCTCGAGGTCCCAAGTCTTAAAGAATAGTCATCTGCAACCTGGTAAATAAGCCGGTCCAAGGCCATCGTATAGCCTCTAAAAAAGGCCTCAGGAGAAAAAGAAGGAACAGCAATCTCCTCTTCAAGTTTGTCTCTGATCGCCTGGACCTCCCCCCACCCTGGATATTGAGGGGGAATCCCTACAGGATGTTTATCCCTTTTCACAGAATTTTCCAACGTTTGTTGACAAGCCCCATCATTTAATATAAGAATTTACTATGTGCCGAAGTGGCGGAATTGGTAGACGCGCTAGGTTCAGGGTCTAGTGGGTGAATGCCTGTGCGGGTTCGAGTCCCGCCTTCGGCACCAAGAATGTAACGAATGTACCAC
>JALTIG010000175.1 GCA_027004185.1 bacterium
AGAGGTGTTCGGGAGAACCTGGTGAAACATGAAGCAGAATTGGAAGGTGGGCTTATCATCCGGCGAATGGGATGGGACCTTACCTCGGCCTATATGGGGAATCCGTGGATCCCCGAGCGGTTCTACTTTAAAGGGGAGACCTCTGGCAGGCCCTGGCAAACCACACGACTTTCTTTTGCTGGTGTGGTTACAGGAGGGTCGGCTAAGGAATGGTCCGGTGATAGGGACCTGGTCCGCATCACATATCGACTTGTCCCTTCCAAAAAAAGGGAGGGGTTCTATCTCCTGTTCAGGGATCTTGCACCCCTCGAGGGGCAGAAGCCGATTTCTGTAGAGCCCATGAGTGATCGAGTTACTTCCCTTCGAATCCTTTACGAGGATAAAAACAGCCGTTTTTACAAGCATTGGGATTCACGTACGGACCCATGGCGTGATCATCTTCCTACGCTTGTTCGGATTGAACTCTCTGTCTGGGACGCACGTGGGAAGTATCACACCTTCCACCTCTCGGTACACCCGGTTCAAGATTGGATGAACTGATGGGAGTCCGAAACAGCCGGGGATTTTTCTTGATCCTTGTGGCAGCGGTGGTTGCCGCCCTGGCGGTTATTCTTGTACAGTTTGGGGTGGATGCCGAATTGAGTGCCTTGTATTCGGGAAACTTCAGGGATGAGCTCATAGCCTGCCAGGGGGTGGAATCTGTACTGGAAGGAGTTAAGATCGCAATTGAAGAAAATCAATGGCATCGAAAAGGCATTGTTTCCCTTATCTCCGACAAGATGTCCAAAAGGATCACGTGCAATGGATGGATCACGGATGAAGAAGGAAAGCTACCCGTCAACCGCCTGGTTTTAGAGGGCCCCGACGGGATAGAAATCCTGCAGCGATACTGGGAGCTACGCGGATGTTCCTTGCAATCCTTGAATGCTCTGATAGACTGGATCGATCCGGATAGCAAGACGGCTCAAGGTAGCTCGGAAATCGCCTTTTACGGAAGTTTGGGAGAGCTTCCGCCGAATCGCCCCCTCCAGTCCATTTACGAACTGCCGGGGATTCCTTTCATGGAAAGGGAGTATGAACGCCTGAGGAGATTGAAGGAACCTCCCCTTTCCGAGGGTCTTACCGTCTGGGGTGAAGGGCGTGTAAACCTGTTGACTGCCAGCCAGGACGTTTTGCTCTCCCTTAGTGATGACTTGACGCCTGATCTTGTGAACCGCATCATAGAGGAAAGGGCGTTAGGACATATCCAGTTCATGGAGGATTTTAAAAGGGTGGTCCATGTGCCGGACAAGGTCTTTTGGGCCTTTCGAAGGTGGGGGACCTTGACAAGCACCACGTTCAGGACGCGAATCGAGGCAACGTATCGTAAAGTTCATGTCGTTTTGAAGGCTGTCCTATGGCGAAGGGGATTCGAGGTTAAGGTTTTATATTTCAGGGAGGAATTATGGCCGCCCGTGTGATGGGAATCTATACCACAGGAAACGGTATCGCCATCGCCTTGCTGGCGGGAGCAGGAGGGCGGAAATGCCTGCATGCCTCTTGGATACCTGCCTTTTCACAATCCGGAGACTCTCCTCTTTACCCGGCCGAGGAGATTCACAAACGCGTTCGAACCCTTTCATCGGATATAACGTGCCTGTTTGATGAGTACTATCCGATCATTCCCTTTTCCGTGCACCTGCCGAGAATGAAACCGGTTCAGGTGTATCAGGCTCTGAGGATTGAACTCGAATCTCGGGGGGTGACCGACCTTATGAGACCAGTGGTGGGATTTTGCCCAAGCCATCCAGGAAGGAAAGGGGTGAAAAAAACGAGACTCTCAGGGTTTGGGCTGGTTATGGAATCTTCAAATCTACAGCTGCTCAAGCAAAAGCACCGTGCCTTTGGGATTGTGCCGGACTTAATCAGCCTCCCCATCTTTCCTCTTGCCCTGACCTTCATCCAGCAAGAGGGGGAATCCCCTGGATGGATTTACCTGATTGAAGGTTCCCTTGTTATGACAGCCCTCGTGCGGGACCGAGAGATTCAAGACCTTGAGATATTCTATGGAGGGGAGGCCGCACTTTCTGAACACCTGGAATCGATGCTTCTTGAAACCCCAGGCATCAAGGTTTACGGCTTCGAAGTGGGGGGTCGGCCTGTTTCCGATGACCTCTCGGCCGTGAACTTTGTGGCAGCTGGCCCCTCTGGCGAGGGAGGGCAAAACGCCGATCTGTTAATTCGGAATCGGTACCCTCTCTCCTATATTACCTTGGCAATCCTTATGGCTCGTCTCCCCACATTGGTGGGATCCCTTGAGTTCGGGGGAATCCATGCCATTCAGACTGACCGTACAACGGAAAAGAAAACCCGAAAGGTTGTAGTGTCTTCCCTGGGACTGGCTATGCTGATCTTGTTTGGAGTTGGGGCAATTTACGGGATCCTGGGGGACATGGACCATCAGATTTACCGAGAGCAGAAAACAGCTATTCGTCAGGCCATACAGTCGATCCTGTCCAACGCTCCTCCCATCATAGGAACGGCTATAATCACATCCAAAACCAAGGAGTTTCAACGAGTTGGGGCGCATCTTGCACCGATGCTAACCCCTTCCACCATGAAATTGCCGTCCGTAATCCTTCCCATTCTGGACAGGGTAAAAGGTGTGCGGGTGGTGAGGATTTCCTCTTTTCCGCATAGCCTGGATATTGTCTTCGCATCGATCCGTCCCCAGGATCTCAGGAGGCTAAAGTCCAGAATTGAACAGGCCGGGGAGATCGAGGTGGAGAAACTCACACCAGTCACGTCACAATCGATCCGCTCGGGGGATGAATTTTTTTATGGGTTAAAGGTGAAAAGTCCTAGCCAACAGACTGGAAAAGGCCATGCTGAGTAATCGTGAAAAACAGTGGGCATGGATCGGGGGGGCTGTCGCCTTCTGTCTCTTTTACGTTTGGTTTGTCCTGTTTCCACTTATTAGCTATCATGATAAGATGTCCCAGCGGATTGCCCGTTCATGGAAGATGATGCAAAAGCTGGAGAGAGAAATCGGAATCTATGCACGCGCCGCATTGCCCATCCGTATCCTCATCCGACGTGCCACACCTGTCGATCAAAAACACAGCGCAAGAGAGCAACTTACGTTTCTTGTGCGGCGCGTCATGGGACCTCAGGCCGGAAGTCTCACCTTTCGTTTTTCAACGGTCTGGGAAGGGGACCAAGTAACCCTTTACCGGTGTGTTCTCAAAGGGAGGACTTCACCGCTTCGCTTGATCAAGTTGGTTCAGCGAATCGACCGTAGTTACCGTCCTATGCGTGTGGCCTCATGGTGCTTGGAACATATTCATGGAGAAATGGGCACAATGAAAATGGAGATCTACTACCTCGACGAGCCAAAGAGATGAAGCCCGGGCGAAGGAACTGGATCAAGACAGCCGGGGTTTTTCTTGTCTGTTTTCTACTTCTCTTTGCCCTTAGTTTCACGTGGTTTTTCCCCACAAGAGTTGTTAAGAGGTGGGTTAATTCTCTGAATGCAGCCGGCAAAATTACCGTTACATCCGTAGGGATCGATCCCCTTATGCGCTTGAAACTGCGAAAGGTCACGTGGAAACCAACGTTAAATCCGGTGATCCGTTCTGTAGCGTTCGACAAGATTCTTCTCCGCCCCTCCTGGAGTAAGGTGTTGAGGGGGGAGAGGGTTCTCATCCTGTTCGGTGTCGCTGGGGGAAGAAGGATGCCAGGATTGTTACAATGGAATGGGAATCTTGTCCGAATCTCCATGACTGTCAAACATGGTATCCCTTTTCCCCTTCCCTTTCGGTTTCGTAAGGGTCTCTCTCTTCAAGGGAGCTGGACACTCAAGGCAAACCTTTCCATCAATCGTGAAGTCCGGCGAGGAGACATTTCTGGAACCTTCTTTTATACTGCAAAAGGGATCAGAATCCACTGGATGGATAGTCCCTTGGGACCCTTGAATCTCACCTTTATGAGAGGGGTTATTGAGGGGTCTGTTGAGCACTCTGTGTTTATGATCCGTAGATTGGATTTTCGGGGAAATGAAATCATGGTCGAAGGGGATGTAGCGATCTGGATCGATTCCATGACGAGGAAGGCAAGGGTTAAGGGGACACTGTATCTTCAACCCCTGATGGGTTTAAGCAGGACAAATCCGAGGCTCAATGCCGCGATCCAGCTTCTGAAACGGTCTCCTAAGGGGTACAAGCTGGTGTTTTGAAAAGGCACTTATTAAATTGTTAAATTTCTATCTGTCCCAGTAGGAAATTATTTGAAGCCTCAGTGATTTTCTTTTGCACCTTGACAGGTGCTGGAAAGTCGTTTAAGTGTCTATGGCTAAAAGGAGGCAGGAAAAAGATGAGAAAAGGTTTTCTGAAAAGCGCGGAAAACACGCGGCAATACCGTGTTCAAGAGGTGGAACGTCCCAATTTATTTCGCGAAATCTTTCCCTACACAGAGATCTGCAAAACTCTTTTCGATTATAATATTGAGGTACCAAACCCTCCCGAGGAGATTTTTATCACGGATACCACATTCCGGGATGGCCAACAATCTCGAGCCCCCTATCGGATCCACCATATTCTGGACCTTTATGATATGCTTCATCGATTGGGTGGGGCGACCGGGGTCATTCGGCAGTGTGAATTTTTCCTGTATAGCGATAAGGACAAAGAGGTTGTGCGGAGATGTCAGGAGCGAGGGTATAGGTATCCGGAGATTACCGGCTGGATTCGGGCCCATGAAAAGGATTTCGAGATCGTTAAGGAAATGGGATTGAAGGAAACGGGGATCCTTACGTCCGTTTCTGATTATCACATTTTCTTGAAACTGAAAAAGAGCCGAAAACAGGCGATGGAGGATTACCTGAGGATTGTTAGAAAGGCCCTGGAGGAAGGAATCCGCCCCCGATGCCATTTCGAGGATTTTACCCGGGCGGACATCTACGGATTTTGCGTACCTTTTGCCCAAGCGTTGATGCAACTTTCTGAAGAATCCGGAATTCCCATCAAGATCCGGTTGGCTGACACCATGGGATTCGGGGTGCCATTTCCTGGTGTGGCTTTGCCCCGTTCTGTTCCGAAGCTGATCCGGGCGATGGTTTACGATGCCGGGGTGCCATCTGCCCAGCTTGAGTGGCATGGCCATAACGACTTTTACAAGGCGGTGGTTAACTCTGTCACGGCATGGCTTTACGGATGCGGGGCCGTAAACGGCTCACTTCTGGGGATCGGGGAACGGACGGGGAATACCCCTATCGAGGCCATGATTATCGAGTATATCAGCCTCACAGGAAATTCAAATGGGATTGATACCCGAGTCATAACGGAGATCAGGAATTATTTTGAACGGGAGATCGGGGAGGCCGTTCCGAAGAATCAGCCGTTTGTTGGGGCGGAATTCAACGTGACCCGAGCCGGAATACACGCGGATGGTATCTACAAGAACGAAGAGATCTACAATATTTTCGATACGGCTAAGATCCTTGATCGACCACTCGGTGTGATGATTAACGATAAATCTGGGATCGCAGGGATTGTCCAATGGATCAATTCGTATCTGATCCTTCCCGAGGATCGGAGGGTAGATAAACGCCATCCCGGTGCTGCTAAGATCTATAAATGGGTGATGGCCCAATATGAAAAGGGACGCGTTACGGATATCTCCAATGAAGAGATGGCGAGGCTTGCACGTAAGTACCTGCCTGAGTACTTCGTTTCCGATTTTGATCAGATCAAGAAGCGCGCCTACGAGATGGCTGCCCATCTCATTGAAGAGATAGCCGAGCTGGAGGAGATCCAGTCGATGGATCCACAGAAGATCGAACCTATCCTTATTTGGTTTGTAGAGGATCACCCCTTTATCCAGTTTGCCTACGTAGTGGACCGGAATGGCATGAAGATCACGAAGAATATCACGCAGATTGTTGACAAGGCCAAGTACGGAAAGGTAGGGCTGCACGAAATCTATCTGGATCGCGAATGGTTCATTGAACCGATGAAAAATGGCAAGATCCATGTGACGGGGTTGTATACCTCTAATATTACAGGTGCCCTATGTCTTACGGTGTCTGCCCCCATATGCTGCGATGAGAATGGAATCAAGGGGGTGATTGGATGTGATATCCGGTTTGAGGAGCTGGTTAAGGCAGAGGAGATAGATTAAAAGATGGGGCAGACTCTGGCCGAAAAGCTCCTTTCTCTACACGCCGGACACCCGGTTGTAGCGGGAGAATATACCCTTGCTCGGGTTGACTGGGTCTTAATGCAGGACGGGACAGGGCCTTTGGCTGTCCGTCAGTTTAACGCCCTGGGCAGGGGTTCCCTGGCGCTTGCAGAGAGAACCATTGTTTTTCTCGATCATGCAGCCCCTAGCCCAGGAAGGGCATTGTCTAACGACCATGTTTTTTTGCGTGAGTTTTGCAGGAAGCATGGGGCGGTACTCAGTGATGTGGGGGATGGGGTGTGTCACCAGATCATGGCGGAGCGTTACGTGTCCCCGGGCGATCTTCTGGTAGGGGCCGATTCCCACACCTGCACGGGCGGTGCCTTTTGCGCCTTTGCAACCGGCATGGGGTCCACGGATATCGCAGTGGCCATGACCCTTGGCAAGACCTGGTTTCGTGTACCAGAAAGCATCCGTGTAAACCTGCAGGGCAGCCTGCCGAGAAGTGTTACCGCTAAAGACGCCATTCTGTTTCTCATCGGCCAATTGGGAGCGGATGGGGCAACTTACCAGGCCCTCGAGTTCGGGGGGGAGGCTATAGAGAGGCTTGGGATGGAGGAACGCCTGACCATCTCCAACATGGTTGTGGAGGCAGGCGCTAAGTGTGGGCTTTTCCCTTCGGATGAGGTCACTCGGCGGTACCTCGAGGATCGGGGGCGGGGAAATACATTTCAGCCCATCGCGCCCGATAAGGATGCTGACTATGTGCGAGAGATTCTCCTGGATCTTTCCTCTTTGAACCCGCAGATTGCCTGTCCCCATACGGTAGACAACGTTTCCCAGATCACCCAGGGTAATGTTCTGGGAACGCCTATTCAGCAAGTGGTGATAGGAACCTGTACCAACGGGCGTCTGTCGGACTTTATGCAAGCAGCAAAGATCTTGAAGGGGAGAAAACGTCATCCCGGCACCCGATTGCTTATCGTCCCATCCTCCAGGCGGGTTTTGAAGGATATGGTTGCAAACGGCATCCTGGAAACCTTTATCGACGCCGGGGCAACGGTGGTTACACCCGGGTGTGGCCCCTGTGTGGGTGTCCATGCTGGTGTCTTGGGGGATGGGGAACGGTGTCTTTCAACTCAAAACCGAAACTTCAGGGGTCGGATGGGAAACCCCAAGGGAGAGATTTACCTTGCCTCTCCGTTAACCGCTGCAGCAACGGCAGTTGAGGGAAGGATCGCTGATCCGAGGGCTTATCTATAGGGAGCTGATATGAATCTGGAAGGGAGAGCATGGGTTTTTGGGGATGGGGTCAGTACGGATCACATTACACCGGGCCGCTATTTTCACCTGCGTTCCAACATGAAAGAGCTGGCCAAGCATGTCCTGGAAGATGCGCGGGAGGACTTTGCTGAAAGGGTGCGTCCGGGAGATATCGTGGTAGGAGGCAGAAATTTTGGGCAGGGATCCAGCCGAGAGCACGCCGCGACCGTGATTAAAATGGCAGGGGTTTCCGCTATCGTGGCGAAATCATTTGCCCGGATCTTCTTTCGGAACTGCATCAACATCGGTCTTCCTGTGATCATGTGTGACACGACAAATGTTCAAGAGGGGGATATTCTTTCTATCGACCTCAAGCGGGGTTTGGTGGAAGACAAGTCACAGGGATTCCATATGACCTTTTCACCTCTTCCCGAGGTCATGAGGCGCATCCTGGCAGATGAGGGTCTGGTAGAACATGTGATCCGGCATGGGGGGTTCAACCTCGGAGGGTGATTCCCCGAATCGATTTTATTTTTCTTAGAAACTGAAGGCCTTGGAGATGGGATGGGGTGTGTGGTGGAAAGTTTAAAAAGACTGGGGGGGCGTAGAAGGAATGGAAGGAAAACTGATACGCAAAGCAAGAGATGGATTGTTCATCGTCCCTGACACCCCTGTGATTCCCTATATTGAGGGGGACGGGGTAGGCAAGGATATCTGGCCGGCATCTCGGATGGTTTTCGATGCCGCGATCCAGGCGGCCTATGGAAAGACGAGAAAAATCATTTGGCATGAGGTGTTAGCGGGGGAGAAGGCGGTGCGGGAAGTGGGTAGCCCCCTTCCGGAGGAAACGCTCGACGTGATAGCACGGTGCCATATTGCGATCAAGGGACCCCTGACCACCCCGGTCGGCACGGGATTTCGAAGCCTGAATGTGACCTTGCGCAGGCATTTTGACCTCTATACCTGTATCCGACCCATCCGGTATTTCGAAGGGGTGGTTTCTCCTTTAAAACATCCGGAAAAACTCAACGTGGTGATATTTCGCGAAAATGTCGAAGATGTTTATGCCGGTTTGGAGTGGCCCTGTGGATCAAAGGAGGCCCATCGATTGATTGAAACCCTAAGGGAAAGATTCGCGTGGCAGATCCCGAAAGACTCGGGGATTGGGATCAAGTTCATCAGCGAGGGGAATACCAAGCGATTTGTGAAGAGGGCTTTTGACTATGCCCTGAGCCATGGCAGGAAAAGCGTGACTTTTGTCCACAAAGGGAATATTATGAAATACACAGAGGGGGCCTTTCGGGAATGGGCATACCAGGTGGCGAGAGAGATGTACGGGGACATGACGATCCTGGAGGGTGATCTTAACGGGATGGAACCCCCAGAAGGCAAAATCGTGGTTAAAGACAGGATCGCCGATGCCATGTTTCAGATGATTCTTCTGAGGCCCGAGGAATT
>JALTIG010000176.1 GCA_027004185.1 bacterium
TGCTTGGCCTCCCTCAGATTAAGCCCGCATCCCCTACACTTCACAACGGAGCCTGAATTTCTCCGCCGGCACCTTGGACACTCCACCAAAACTGCCATATCACTCACCCCCTTCTTCGGTTGCCTGTTTAATCTTGTGCCTTACCCAGGTTGCTCTGTTCTGGCACTTCTTGGAGCAATACTTTGAACCCTTTGGCTTCTTCAGCGGGACATATAGTCTCCCACACTCTTTACAAACTTTGATGTCATCAAGGGGGAACCCATCCAGAAGGTCGGTTAAATTCCATTCAATTATTGACATCATCATATCCATACTCAAACCCTTGAAATCCAGGAGTTGTGTTTTCCGCAAAGTTCTTCCTTTTTTGGACTTTTGGGTGCCCTCAAAAAGACTCATCCCAATGTAGAACTCAGCGGAACAGTTTATACGCTTCTTCACCAAGGTACCTTTCTTTATTGGACGGAGGACATCCTCCACCAAAGACCGGATAACTATACGGGTTCTGGGAACTGTCTCTAAGAAGAGTTTAATAACCTTCTCCGTGATCCCTGGCTTTTCCAAAGGAGGCCAGTCCGAGAACTTCGTCTCTCCGTTCTCTGTCCACACCCAGCGAGGCAGATAACCGAAAATGTTTCCCACTAAAGTTTGAAAAAACCCTAAATGCCCCTCAAAGCCTTTGTCGAAGGTCCCCCGGATAAACTCTCCGTACTCTTCTTCGCTCAACTGCCCAAACCATAAAAGCCAGTTAAGCCGTTGCCTCCGTGTAGGAGGCTTATCAAAAGGACGCATTGGAAGCCACTTTATCTCCTTAATCCTTACCTCTCTGTCGCTCTTTCCCATTACTTATCCCTCCTTATCTCCCCTTATAAGTATATGCAAGGCTTTAAAGTTTTTCAAGCCTTCATTAATGCCTTGTATAACTTATTGATTTTACGGGGTTTATCCTTGACAATTGGTGAAATCTGGTTTATCCCTATCCACAACAAGGCAAATAGGAGGTATATGCATGGTTAAAGAGCTTTTAACGGTGGAGGAGCTGGCCGAGAGGCTAAAAATGAGCAATTCGTGGGTGCGACTCAGAGTCTATGATGGAACCCTCCCGGTTATCCGCCTAGGGCGTAGGATCCGGTTTTCCTGGCCGGACGTTTGTAGATCACTTGGGTTCACCCAGGGCGACAAGAATCCCCAATAAACTGCGTCGCCAGGGTGCCAGAGGAATAGGGGTCATGACTGTGAAGGATTTTTTGGGTCTCTTAAATGGCCTCCAAAAGGTTGGGGATGGCTGGCTCGCTCTCTGCCCAGCCCATAATGATCACAACCCATCCTTAAGTGTTAAAGAGAGGGACGGTTACATCCTTGTTAAATGCTTCGCCGGCTGTCCCACCGAAGCTATTTTGGACGCTTTGGGCTTAACCTGGTCCGACCTTAAAAAAAGAAATATATCCATCGGTAACAGGTGCACCACCGCACCACCCCCCCATGGGCTTACCCTTGAGCAGTTAGCAAAAGCCAAGAAATTACAGGTAGATAGCCTCCAAAAATGGGGTTGCTCAAATCGGAAATTGGGTGGTGCGCAGGTGGTGCGCATCCCGTACCTTGCACCACCACCCTTGAGCCAGGAGCTGGCGACCCGCTACCGCTGTGCCTTGGACGGACCGAACCGTTTTAAATGGCGGAAAGGGTCCCATGTTCACCTTTATGGTCTGTGGTTTCTCCCCGAATTCAAAAAGCAAGGCTGGCTTCTCCTGGTAGAGGGTGAGAGTGACTGCTGGACGGCATGGACCCACGGCATACCGGCTTTGGGTATCCCCGGCAAGTCAACATGGAGGAGTGAATGGGCAGAATATCTGGAAGGGTTTGATGTTCTTCTGTGGAAGGAGCCAGATGCAGAAGACTTGGTCTTGAGAGTTGGGGCGGATATCCCAGGCCTCAAGGTAATCTCAGCACCCGATGGGATAAAGGACCTGTCCGAAGCTCACATGCAAGGGAAAGATGTCCCTCGGCTTTTGGAAACATTGAAGGCCAAAGCCATCCCTGCCCAGGAGATCATAAAGGCTTACAAGGACGCCAAGATCAAGGAACTCAAGGAGAAGGCGGCCCCCATACTGGCCATTCAAGACCCTTTAACGGAGGTTGAGAGGGCCTTGCGTGGGATGGGGTATGGCGGGGATCTTCAGCCTGCCTTGATAGCATACCTGGCAGCTACCTCCAGACTGCTAAAGATGAGGCGTGGGGCCATGCCTGTTCATCTTCTCCTGGTCGCTCAATCGAGTACTGGAAAATCTTACATCAAAGATATAGTGATGTCTCTACTGCCGGATGAGGCCCATCATGAGATAAGCGCAGGCTCCCCCCGGGTGCTGATTTACGATGACGCTGACCTGCGGCATAAGGTCATTGTTTTTGGTGAGGCAGATAGCCTTCCCGCTAGTGAAGACAACCCCGCTGCAAGCGCTATCCGCAACCTCTTACAGGACCATCATCTACACTATGATGTGACGGTCCGGAGCAAGGAAACCGGGGAATACACAGTCAAAAAAGTTAGAAAACCCGGACCCACGGTGCTTTTCACCACCTCGACCAGGCGATTAGGGCACCAGCTTGATACTCGTCTTTTCACCCTTGAAATCCCAGATGACGTGGAACAGATCAAGGCAGCACTCTGGGCACAATCCAGGGCAGAATTAGAAGGGACCGCTCCACCTGATAAAGCCCTCATTGCATTCCAAGGCTATCTTCAAGCCCTGGCCCCCTGGGAAGTTCACGTGCCCTTCGTGGATTCGCTTGCCGATTTGATAGCGCAAAAGGCAAGGGCCCCCAGGATTCTGAGGGACTTCTCGCGGCTGCTTTCCCTAATTAAGGCCGTTGCCGTTTTGCGCCATGCAAACAGGGAGCGAGATCAAAAGGGCCGGGTGGTGGCAACGTTAGAAGACTATGAGACGGCCCGGGAACTTGCAAACCCCATGTATGAAGCC
>JALTIG010000177.1 GCA_027004185.1 bacterium
CATGTGCCTCAAAGAGTCTCCTTCCTGAAAAACGGGTTGACGGGAAGAACCCTTCCCCATACCAACAAGTGCTCCCCCCTCACTCAGATTCAGAAGAGTCATTTTATATTTATCAGCAAATCTGGGCATAACCATCTTCGCGCCGAGCGGCGCTTCCGACCTGAAATAGTGTCGTCTCTGAACCCGTTCCATGTGATGCGGGAAGGGAATGAATATATCTTTGTCCGAAACGTATCCACCATAGGTTTTGAAGCGGTAGACGATTTTATCTTTTCCATTGAATTCAAAACGTGTTTTCCATGAAGAAGCATTCCTTACTGCTCCCTCAAAACCATTTGGGTAGTCAATGCGAAAGAGATGATGAGGCTTCTTGTGAAGGACACCAATTACCATGGTCAACCGCTCATAATCATGGCCGAGGAGATTCATTTTAATGACGGTCTTGTTTTTTTGTAACTCTTGAAATAGGCGAAGCAGATCCTCACCATTTATTATTTCGATCTCTGTCATTTTCACCATGTCGTGTGGAACACGTTATATATCACCTAGACCCTTTCCTGGCCCCGGGTATGTTACATTCCGGTTATTGATTGTCCATATTTCTCTGGAAATAAATTTGCAATCTTCATGCCACGCTGGTATCTGTGAGGAGACGCCAAATTGGCCTTGTATATTTGGCCCATTTGGTTTTATATTGTTGCAAAATGGAATGGCTCAATAAATGATGCAATCTGAGGATTTTTCTGAGGTGACTATCGGGAGAGATTCGTCGGTGTGAAGTGCTTTTCCCGGGGACGGGGGAAGGTGGGGGCCTGTTGAGTGTGGTAAACAGAGAAACAAGAGTCTACACTGTCACTAAACTCACCGAGGAGATCAGAGGGCTCCTGGAAGAACGTTTCTCCTTTGTATGGGTTGAAGGTGAGATTTCCAACTTCCGCTCTCCAATCTCCGGCCATTATTACATGGTCCTCAAAGATGAAAATGCCCAGATCAGGGCTGTCATGTTTCGGCAGAAGGCCCGCTCTCTCAAGTTTATGCCGGAAGACGGGATGAAAGTTGTGGCGCAGGGAAAGATTGGTATCTATGCCCCTCGTGGTGAATACCAGGTGATTTTGGATTACCTGGAACCCATGGGTGTGGGTGCGCTGGCACTGGCTTTTGATCAGGTGAAGAGAAAATTGGCCGCCCAGGGGATTTTTGATGAGGCTGTGAAGAGGCCTCTCCCTTTTCTTCCCCAAAGGGTTGCAGTCATTACCTCGCCTACAGGAGCCGCCATCAGGGATTTCTTGAAGATTCTTGGTCGTCGTTTTGCGAATATGGAGGTAGTGGTGGTTCCTGTGCGCGTGCAGGGAGAGGAGGCTTCATCGGAAATTATCAAGGCCCTGGAAACGGTAAATAGATATCTACCGGTTGATGTCATTATTTTGACACGAGGTGGGGGCTCTCTTGAAGATCTCTGGGCTTTTAACCAGGAGGCATTGGCCCTCGCAATACGTCGCTCTCATATCCCGGTCATTTCTGCTGTTGGCCACGAAATTGATGTAACTATTTCAGATCTGGCCGCCGATTTCCGGGCGCCGACACCATCCGCAGCTGCTGAAATACTCGTTACTGAAAAGGAAATCCTATTAAAACGGCTTATTGATATGAAACAGCGGTTGGAGAACCGCATCACAGGACTGTTAAAAAAGCGGACAGAAGACCTGGAAAGGACGGCCGGGAGACTCCAGGACCCGAGAAAACGCCTGGCTGATTCATGGATGCGTCTTGATGACCTTTATGGGAAAATGATACGTTTGGCTGAATCGTTTATCAGGGAGAGCAGAAGATCGCTGGACGCGGAAAAAAGGGCCCTCTTTTATCACTCTCCGTTACGCCTTATTTCCTCTATGAGGCAGGAGAAAGATTTCACCGCTCAGACCCTTGCCCGGGCTGCAGAAATATATCTAAAGGGAAGGGGAATGGCTTTCTCCATGCTTGGGAAGCAATTGACGGACCTCAGCCCCCTGGCCATCCTCTGTCGGGGATATAGCATAACTATGACCTTGCCTGGAAGAAAGATTATCCGGCGGGCGTCTTCTGTTGGGGGAGGAGATTTGGTCCAGGTTTTACTTGGAGAGGGCGGACTCGAATGCCGGGTCGAAAAAACAAGTGAACAGGCAGGCATCCTTGTTGACACCGAAGGAGTGTCCACCTCTGACTAAGGAGTGCCCATGGCAGAAAAAAAATTTGAAAAAGCCATGTCCGAACTCGAAGAAATCGTCCACGCGCTCGAGAGCGGGGATTTACCGCTCGATGAGGCCCTGAAGGCTTTTGAAAAGGGGATGAATCTCGTCAAATTCTGTTCCGGCAAACTGGAAGAAGCTGAAAGAAAGGTGACAATGCTGGTACGGGAGGAGAGTGGAAAGGTCGATCAAGTGCCTTTTGAGATACAAAAAGAGGATGTGGAATAGGAGAGGAAAAGGGATAGATGTACTCACTTTCCGAAGAAGAGAAGGCACGTCTCAGTGGTTATCTCAATGAGAGGAAGCTTCTGGTAGATAACACGCTACGGGAACATTTTCCCCCGATGGAGGGCCCGGCAGCGGTGATCTCGGAAGCCATGACCTACAGCCTATTCGCCGGCGGAAAAAGATTGAGGCCCATCCTGTGCATAGCTTCAGCATCGATTGTTGGAGGGCGAGAGAAGGACTTGCTTCCTGTTGCTTGTGCACTCGAGTGTATCCACACTTATTCGCTTATCCATGATGATCTTCCGGCCATGGACGACGACGATCTTCGAAGGGGCAAGCCCACCAACCATAAGGTATTCGGGGAGGCCATAGCACTTCTCGCTGGCGACGGTCTCCTCACAGAGGCATTTCGCCTTATGACTGATGCATCTCTTTTGGAAAGTAAATCCGCCTCTGTTCTCCTTGAGGTGATTCGACTCGTTACGGAAGCAGCCGGCTGCCATGGCA
>JALTIG010000178.1 GCA_027004185.1 bacterium
AAATGTAACGGCTGAACAGACAGCGCCGTGGCACGAAGGTACGTTTACCAAACTGAACCTCAGTGCTACTCCGCCTCCATCGCCTCCTGTGGCCGACAATCAGAATATCACGGTAGATGAAGATACTCCTATTCCATTAACCCTTAGCGCTTTTGATCCAAACATGGATCCATTGGCTTATTCTATTGTATCTTCACCGGCCAACGGTTCTTTGAGCGGTTCACCGCCCAATGTTACTTATACTCCTGCATTGAACTATCATGGCGTGGACAGTTTTACATTTAAGGTCAATGATGGTATGTACGACTCCAATATAGCAATGGTTTCCATTACTGTGAATCCAGTGCCTGACCCACCGTCCATTTCTCTTATTGACAATATCGTCATTAGTGGAGGCACCAGTCGTGATGTTGCCATCTCTGCCACAGATCCGGATGGTGACCCGATTGTTCTCTCAGCATCGGGACTTCCTTCATTTGCCAGTTTTGTCGATAATGGGGATGGAACAGGGCTTCTATCTCTCGCTCCTGGTACAGGGGATACAGGTATATATCAGAATGTACAGATCACTGCTTTTGATGGAATACTTACAGATACGAAAACATTCACTATTACGGTTACAGAAGTGGTTGTAACAAATCCCACAGCCAGATTCACAACAGGCAAGGGAATAAATGTGGTGCAACTGGAAGACGGTGCTCAAGTTATTGATTACTCCAGCGCATGGAATAACTACTTTCAACCGGAAAATGCTATTGACATTAATCCCTACAATTACTGGCGTAGCGCTAATGGTGATGCCACTGATCAGTGGTTCAAAGTGAGACTTCCAGGAGACACGATACATGTAATAGACAGGGTTATACTAAGAGGTAGTTCTGCTTCTTTTGGGCTAAAGAATTTCGAAATTCGTGTATCTACTACCGGCGCCAGCGATGCAGATTTCACAACTGTTTTTACCGGCACTTTACCTCGAGATGACAATCCCCATGAATTCATGCTTATCCCCACGCAGGCTCGTTATATACAGCTTTTCATTCTTGACAACTGGGGAGATATCAGTTCTGTCGCTGTTTTCAACTTTCAGGTATGGACCCGTGATCGTAAGGGAGGCATTGTCTCCCTTCGCGAGGGACCACCAGCCTCTATTGTTGGTTTTTCAAATTATCAAGGGAATTATGTTCCAGAAAATGCTATTAGAAGTGGTGGATTATGGATGACACAGTGGGGGCAGTCTGATAACCAGTGGATTAAAGTTAAGCTGGGCGGCAAGGAAATACATACCATCAATCGGGTAAGGCTCTATTCACATATAGGTTATCTCATTGGGAGTGGCTACCGACCAAAAGATTTTGAAATCCGGGTATCCACTACAACGGACAACGATACTGCTTTTTCCACAGTTTTTAGTGGAACTTACTCATGGGGAACAGAAGAATTTACATTTGATCCGGTGCAGGCACGTTATGTTGAATTGTTTATTCTGAACAGTTATGGGGCCGATTATCTCGCTGTAAACAATTTTCAGGTGCTGACTACTTATGGAGGAAATGTCGCCAGATTAGAGGGCGTGGGTGCTTTTGTCGTGGGATTCTCCAGCAAGGGTGACCAGTACACAGGTCCAGAAAACGCCATAGATTACAATACAGGTTCTTACTGGCGTACTGCAAACGGCCAGATTAATGATCAGTGGTTTAAAGTACGTCTCCTTGAGGGTAAGAGTTACTTGATTGATAGGGTAAAACTTTCAGGTTCAGAAAGAGATTATTCTCCCAGAGATTTTCAGATCAGAGTTTCTAATACGACATTGGATGATTCAAGCTTTACCAGGGTTTTTAGTGGTACTTTACTTCCTTTTGCAGTTGATCAGTGGTTCGTTTTCCCACCGGTTAAAGCCAGATACGTTGAACTTTATCTCCTCAACAACTATGGCAACACCTCATATATGCGACTTAATAACTTTCAGGTCTATTCTCCACAATTAGGCGGTAGAGAGGTGCCCTTTGATGACTTTTCAGTAGATCCGGCTGGCGAGATTGCATCCTGGAAATGGGATTTTGGAGATGGCACTACATCTACAGAACAACATCCTGTTCATACGTATTCTGCTCCTGGCACATATTCTGTGAAGCTTGTTGTGACTAACAAAGAAGGTCTTACAGATACGACATCGATGTATTATACAGTACTTCATCCACCAGTTGCCAGCTTCACATGGACCCCATCCGTGCCCAATGAAGGACAGTATACCTATTTCACCGATACCTCAACCGATACAGATGGCGTAATCGTTGCCTGGGAATGGCAGTTTGGTACTGTATCTAATACAAGTCAGAACCCGTGCTACAGTTTTCCTGATAATGGGAATTATCCTGTTACACATAAGGTTACAGACAGCCAGCTCGTGACTGCTACTGTAACGGATACAATAACTGTGCTGAATGTGGCGCCGTCGGTTGAGCTTTTTGATCAAACGGTCTACCTGGGAAGTCCTGTTATTATTTATCCCTCTGTTAACGATCCTGGTTCTGCCGATCGATTTGCATTAACCTATCTCTGGGATCTTGGAGACGGCAACACTTCCAATTATAGTAACCTGAACTACACCTTTCCCGATACAGGTATGTACAATGTTACACTTACTGTTAGTGATAAAGACGGGGGTGTTGGCTCAGATACTGCAGTGCTTACTGTGAAAAAACGTCCCACAACTCTCACTTACATTGGAGAACGTACTAAAGAGAAGGGGCAATCTGTTGTGCTGCGGGCTCAATTGTGTGATGATATTACGAAAAAGACTGTTGCAGGTAAAATTGTTCAGTTTACTCTGGGTAATCTCAACCTCAGTGCTATTACGGACGAAAACGGCATAGCCGAAGTTAATCCTACTTTTGAAAATGAGCCTGGCATCTATACTGTAACTGCGACATTCAGCGGAGATTCTACATATC
>JALTIG010000179.1 GCA_027004185.1 bacterium
CCGAAGACCAGTCGACGGGGACCACGAAGAGGGTCACCACGAAACAGAAAACAACCCCGATGACAAGTAGTTTACAGATCGTTTCGAACATTGAATATCCCCCCCTGATCAGGAGGGCCGAGAATAGGATGGCATATACTACCCCCCACCAGGGGGTGGGAATTCCTGTGAGATAGGAAGTGACCCCAACGAGCGCCTTCATCAGAACCACCGCGGCCAACCACGTTGCCGCCAGGGCGTCAAGGGTCAACAAGGCCCCCATGGTCTTTCCATAATGGTCCGTCACAACCGTTATGGCGCCCTTTTCAAAAATCACCCCCGTCTTTGCAGCCAGATATTGAGCCGTAGTACCAAAGACTGCACTTAAAAGCACAACCCACAGAAACGCGTAGCCAAAACTACTGCCGGAAAGGGATACACTTGCCAGGGTGGCGGGACCGCACGCCACCGCGCTGATAACCCAGGCAGGTCCGAGATTGTGAAAACGCCGGACCAGATTCATCAACGGACCTTCATGGGTAGAGGTTCAAATGAATTTACAAAATAAGAGTGGATATATTTTGAGAGATAATAATACATTCCCGCTTCCCTCCGCTGGTATTACCCAGATCAGGTTCATGGGGTTGCCACGTAACTGTGGACTCTCAGCCTGCGAAGCACCCCCAGCGTGCCTATACCATAGAGAAAACAAGAGAGTTTGTCAAGAAAAAAATTTTTTAAAAAAAGTGCTTGACATCTTTGTTAGGGTGTGCTAACTTAAAGTCAGTTAGGAAGTCCAAACTTTTATAGGGGGTGAGGAGATGAATTTAAGTAACGTAAGAAAAGGGAAAAAGGCAAAGATAATAGACATTTCTAATCAGGGAGGATCAACAAGAAGGATGGTGGAAATGGGTGTCACACGTGGGAGTATTGTTGAGGTGACGGGAATAGCCCCTTTGGGTGACCCCATAGATGTTAAGGTAAAGGGATACCAGCTTTCCCTCAGGAAAGAAGAGGCAAGATCAATCACGGTGGAACCGATTTAATCTGTTTGAATGGGTGAGGAGAAAAGAGTGATGTCGCTGTCAGAGGTTCCTTCAGGTAAGACAGTTCGTTTAATTGACATAACGTCCGGGATCGGATTAAAGAGACGCCTGGCGGCTATGGGGCTGCTTCCTGGGGTCGAGATTACTATGGTTCAGAACAGCGGCGTTGGTCCTGTTGTCATTAATGTAAGAAACGGGAGGATGGTTCTGGGCCACGGAATGGCTTTGAAGATGAAGGTAGTATAAAAAATTTTTAACACTTATGTTAGGTAAGCCTAATAAATTGCTGGATAGTTTAAACGTAAATGTGTAACAGAAGGGATAAATTTTTTTGGTTTGTGTGTTAGGTATTCCTAACTAATACATTAACCCTTAACAAAAAGGAGGAGGGAGTCATCATGGATGAAAGAGAGATCGTCATAGCCCTGGCAGGAAATCCCAATGCTGGCAAGACAACCCTGTTCAATCAGATAACGGGGGCGCGCCAGCACGTGGGGAATTATCCGGGGGTAACCGTAGAAAAGAAGGAAGGGGTCTACTCGAAAGATGGAAAAGACATAAAGGTCGTAGACCTTCCTGGAACCTACAGTCTAAGCGCCACCTCCCTCGAAGAAAAGGTGGCCAGGGATTTCGTTGTTCACGAAAAGCCGGATGTTGTGGTGGATGTCGTAGACGCCTCAAACCTGGAACGCAACCTCTATCTTGCCGTCCAGTTGTTTGAACTTGGTGCGCCTGTGGTCCTAGCCCTGAACATGGCAGACGTTGCGCAGAAGAGGGGATATAGGATCGACATAAAAAAGTTATCTAAACTCTTGCGTGTACCCATTGTTCCAACAGTTGGCGTTAAAGGCGAGGGAATCGATGAACTCATGGACAGTGCCTTGAAGGTAGCGCAGTCCGGGGAGAAGCAAGTTATAACAATCACTTACGGGAAAGAGCTCGAGGCCTCTATCGAAAAGATAGGCAACTTGCTCAAAAGCCGCGGGATACTTTTGGAGGGATATGACACAAGATGGATTGCTATGAAGCTGCTGGAAGGCGACGAGGATATCATGGAGAAGGTAAAAGATTCCTTCCCAGGTTGGTTTACAACCCTGATGGAAGATGTTCACAGGGAAGGCAAGAGACTCGAAGAGATCCTTGGAGACGACCCGGCCATCCTCTTTGCCGATCGCAGATATGGGTTTATATCGGGCGCCTGCACAGAGGCATTGCGGATCACCTCAGAGGAAAGGCATACCCTATCTGACAAGATCGATGCCGTTGTCACCAACCGGGTGCTCGGCATCCCCATCTTCCTGATTCTGATGTATCTCGTGTTTCAGTTGACCTTCACGGTTGGCGCCCCTCCCATGGACTGGATTGACGCCGGGTTTGGATGGCTGGGAGATGTGATCTCGGGATTGTGGGCTCCGGGGGCCGAAAGCGCCTTGAAATCTCTTCTTGTTGACGGGGTGATTGCCGGTGTGGGCGGTGTTATGACCTTTTTGCCCCCTATCATGTTGCTGTTCCTTGCGATCGCCATCCTTGAGGATTCGGGATACATGGCCCGGGCTGCCTTCATCATGGACAGACTGATGCACAAGATTGGTCTGCATGGCAAGAGCTTCATCCCCCTTCTTCTGGGATTTGGCTGTACAATACCGGCGGTGATGGCCACACGTACCATCGAAAACGAACGTGACAGGCTGACCACCATACTCGTATCTCCCCTGATGAGCTGCGGGGCACGGCTGCCCATTTACGCATTGATTATTCCCGCCTTTTTTGCCCCAAAGTGGCGAGGCCCCATGCTCTGGACAATGTATGTCATAGGAATCGTCATAGCCGTTGTTTTAGCAAAAATCCTGCGCTTAGCGATTTTTAAGGGTGAGGCAGCGCCCTTTGTCATGGAACTCCCCCCTTACCATATGCCTA
>JALTIG010000180.1:0-1660 GCA_027004185.1 bacterium
TTCTAATCTTTCCCCTGCTGACAAGGCAGCTATTGCCCTTGTCTTTATCACTGGTGGCAACCTTCCCATTCCTATACCAGATGAAG
Organism: bacterium; assembly: GCA_027004185.1. Classification (GTDB taxonomy): domain Bacteria; phylum Desulfobacterota; class S145-22; order S145-22; family S145-22; genus S145-22. Next base: position 87 of record JALTIG010000180.1, read on the forward strand.
AAAATATCCTTCGTACCATTTCAACATTACGTTCTAATGTGGGCGGTGTCAAAGCTGCACTTGCAGCCCTTGATGAATCCTTATTACGCCGTTCAACAAATGAAGGACAAGGATACTGGCATTTCAGGCATCCTACTATTCGTGATGCGTTTGCATCTATCATTGGCACCAACCCAGAGCTTGTAGATATTTATCTATCCGGAGTTACTACAGACCAATTAATGAAAGAAGTAACATGTGGCGATTTAAACATTGAAGGTGTGAAAATTATTATTCCCTCAAGCCGTTATGATCTAGTAATGGATAGGTTGCAAAGATTTGGGATAAATCGAGTGCAATATGGTTTCTTTGACCATGTAGGTTCCTTCCTTGCTCGCCGTTGTTCAGGCTCTTTTCTCCTAAGATACTTTACAGAAATTGAGAATATGGACAAGCTCCCCGGGGAGGTTTGGACACTAGAGACCTATGATAACTCACTTCGTATCCTGCATCGATTACACGATAATGACTTATTGCCAGACTCAATCCGAACAGCAGCTGTTAAACGAATTTACGATTTGTCCTTAAAAGATCATACTGCACAATTTGTGGATAAAAAAATAGTCGGTAACTTACTGAATTCTAAAGAGACAGCGTGTTTGTGGAAAACTTTGAAGAAAGATATTTTTGAGGATCATGAGCAAATAATAAATGATATATCGTATAATTGGGATGAAGAGGGTGACCCGGAAGATGCGTTCTTTGAATTTGAAAACACTTTAAGTACCATTGAACAAAATGGAACAAAAGAAGAAAAGAAAAAGGTCGAATCATTAGTAGATGAAATCAGAGATGCTGTTTCAGAGATGGAAGGTAGACAATTGGCTGAAAAAGAATATGAAACTTTAGAAGCCGAGGAAACTACGGTTGAATCCGCACCCTCTGTTCGGGGTATATTTGATGATGTGGACGAGTAATTGAAAAGCAAAATTTAAGAGAACATATTGCAACGGAATATATGGCATGAGCAGAGGAAATAATTAACAAAATCATGAGTACCCACCAAAAGAAAGCAAGGAATCATTATATTGCGAGATTACTGCTCAACAGATTCGCCTCCCGAGCAAAATGGAACAGAAAAAAGAAAAAATGCTGGATTTGGCAAGTTGAAAAAAAATCCTCACCACGAGAGTTGAGCACCAGAGATACTGCATTATCAAAATATTTTTATGGAAAATCTGGAACAGGTGTTGAGGATGCATTCCAGAGGCATGAAAGTAATTTTGCTCAAATTCTTGCTGCGATCGATAGAGGTGACCGTCCAGATAATTATCATCAAGAACTGAACCATATTCTTTGGCTTTTTTATACTCGAACAAGAGCAATGAGGGATAATTTTGGAGACTGTTTTGATCGAATCCTTGATCTTGTTCCAGGCTTGGTCAATACCGATCGATTCAAAGATACAGTAATTGAACGTGTAAAAGAAAAGTTCAGGGCCCCTGAAGAAATTAAACAAATTGAAAAACAACTCTCTCCTGATAAAAGATCTGTTTTTTCCAACTTCATGTCAACACAAACAGGACAGGAAATAG
>JALTIG010000180.1:1670-2940 GCA_027004185.1 bacterium
CGGACAACTTACTGAAACCAAATTAAGATCAACTAATTTGAGTCCGTTGATTGAAATATTTGCAGAAAAAATTAAGGCAGAAAACTTTCTCCCTAAAGTAGCGAAGGATGCTCACATCAAAGCCCTCGCAAACATGATGGAGGAACAAAAGGCTCCTCCATGGTTTAAACCGGCCAGATGGGAGCTTATTGAATTCGAAGAGCAAGCAGTAATACTCGGGGACTCATGTATGTTTGCGGTTTCCCGTAATGGAATCCCCTGTTCCATCCTGCGAGCAGCTAAAGACTGGCAGTCAATTTATTTTCCGATTTCATCTTCTCAGGTTTTGATAGCTCATCAATATGAAAAGACCTTCCTGCTAACTCTTGAAGAAATTAATAAAGCTTCCGCCGAAATTGCATATTCATACATATACGCTTCACACCTTGATAGAATCTTGGAATTTTCAGGCCAGATCGGGAACAAAGCAACATTTTTCACAGAAGAGGAAGCCATCCGATTGAGTAGAAAGAAACAAAAAGAATTAATCAGGTAACATCATGCCAAGACAATCCAAAAATATCCTTGAAACACTAGCCACTCTCCCATGGTGGGCCTCTGTAATTACAGCTGTATTCGTGTATGTAGCTATGGCTTTCATTATACCTGCTTTGGCTGGAGAGAACATGTTTGCTGCCAGCTTCGCAAAGGGGTTAGCTCAGATAGCACCTTATGGCTTTTTCCTTTTTCTTGTTCCTGTACCGTTATCTCTGTTCAATTCCTGGCGAAAACGGAAACAGTTGGATGCGCAGAAAAACATTGATTCAATACGTGAACTTTCCTGGCAACGTTTCGAGGAACTTGTTGGTGAGGCATACCGACGACAGGGATATAGAGTTGGAGAAAACGACAGTGCCGGCCCGGATGGCGGTATTGACTTGGTGATACAAAAGGATGGCAAACGCTACCTTGTACAGTGCAAACAATGGCGGAGCCAAAAAGTCGGTGTCAAAATCATCAGGGAAATGTTTGGCTTGGTGGCGGCCGAAAAGGCTGCCGGTGGCATTGTTATTACTTCCGGGCAATTCACACGGGATGCCTCTGAATTTGCAAGAGGTAAATCACTTGAGCTAATGGACGGCGAACAATTGGCTGAGTTGATAAGCACTGTCCAGAATACACCGATGATGTCTACTCCCCTCTCATCGAAAAACGAAACAAAGACGGGAGCAAGTTCTGTACCCTCATGCCCCGTTTGTAATGGAACAATGGTTTTACGAACAGCCCGGAA
>JALTIG010000181.1 GCA_027004185.1 bacterium
CAATTCCATTTGACCTCGATCCCCTCCTTGAGAAACTGGCTAATGAGAATATCACTAACCATGGTAATGGGATCATAGGCCATACCAAGAGGAGGACTAAAGATATTCTCATACTGGGAAATCCTCCCAAGGGGAACCTTTTCCCCCAGAAGAATAATCGCCTTTTCCGCCATCCGACTAACCTCTTTTGGACCGGTGAACTGGGCACCCACGAGAATCTGACGGGATTTATCCGCGATGAGTTTAAGCCACAATGGCCTCCCGTCAAACATAACCTTACGGGTCATCCCCTTCCTTACAGCAGAAAAGACCTCCAAGCCCTCTCTCACTGCCATTCGTTCCGTCAGGCCTACCGAGGCAATGGCCTGGCCAAAAACCTCGGTTCCAAGTGTATTCATAGACCCCATGAAAGGAACCGTGTTGCCGAAATGGATATTGCGACCAACCGTCCTCCCGGTCCGGTTAGAAAAGGTTGCTAATGCAGTCAATGTTTTTTTGCCTGTCAGCATGTTCCACCCTTCCATACAGTCCCCCGCCGCATAGATAGTGGGGTCACTCGTCTGGAGATAGGGATTCACCTCAATCCCACCGGTCACACCGATTTTCAGCCCTGCGTCACGTGCCAAATCCACATTCGGCCGTACCCCCTTGGCAACCAGAACAAAATCAACCTCCAAGGTATCACCGTCTGAAAGGGTCAGTACCAGGGTATTCCCTCTATGTTCCGCTTTTGTTACGGAGGTGGAAAGGCGGAGATCTACGCCACCTTCTACGACAGCCGGTTCGATCTTCTCTGCCATCTCTGGGTCAAGCTGCCGCGACATGATATGTGGAGAGCTCACAATCAGATAAACTTTTTCGTATCCCTTCTTCCTCAGGGTTTCTGCCATTTCCAGGCCGATGGCCCCAGCCCCGAGAATCGCTGCACGCCTGCACTGGGGGATGATTTCGCTCAGTGTGCGGGCATGTTTCAGCTCTGTAGTCAGGGTGAAAACCCTGTTTCCCTCAAGGCCAGGGATCTCAGGAATCTTCGGGTACGATCCGGTGTTTATGAGAAGAATATCATAGGGAACCGCTTCCCCATCTACGAGGATCACCTTCTGATCCCTGTCAATTGCCGTTACCTCCGTTTCGAGATGGAGGCCTAACCCCTTTTTCTCGAACCATGGAATGGTGGCGTAGAACATGTCATCAAAAGAGAGTACATCTCTCAGAACAAAGGGTTGCTCACAGGGAGTATAGGCCGTTTTGTCCCGACGCGTGTAAATGTCAATCTGAGCCTTGTTGCCAAGGATTCGAAGGGTATTTCCACAAACGACGCATGCCCCGCCTCCACCGATCATAACAATCTTCATTTTATCCCTCCTTTATAGGATGATTAAATCAGGGCGATTTTCGTTTTCGCCATCTTTTATGCCAGATAACATAAAGAATGATCAGAATGATCACACCAATTACGATATAGATCAAACTCTTGTGCGAATACATCTGAATGAGGTGCTGATTGTTCCCCACAAGATAGCCAATATACGCCAGGATTGTCACCCAGATTCCTGCACCCAGTCCCGTAAAAAGGAGGAATCTGAAGAGGTTCATCCTTGCCAGGCCCGCTGGGAAGGAAATATACTGACGGACTACGGGCAGCAGGCGGCAGACAAACGTGCTGATCTCCCCGTGGGTGCGGAAGTTCTTTTCTGCCCACGAGAACCTTTCCTCTGTCAAACCGAAAGGTCTGCCCAGCCTAAGAGTGACTGGCCGCCCCAGCCACAACGCAAGATAGTAATTAAAAAGTGCTCCCAGGAGACTCCCAAAAACGCCACAAACAATAACCCACTGAAAACTCATCTTCCCCTGGCTCGCTAAATAACCCGCAGGAGGGATGACCACTTCGCTGGGGAAAGGGAAAAAGGAGGATTCGAGAAACATCATAGCAACAATACCCCAGTATCCCAAGGCAGAAACGGCATGTACGATCCATGCAACAACATGCAAAAGAAGAGATGAATTCATGATCCCACCTGTATCAGGGTGAAAAGGGGTCAAAAGGAGATTGCCGTTTGATCTTCATGATCTTTCGGCGGTCCTTTTTCGTGGGACGTCCACCTTGTTGGTATTTTGTGGTCCGCGCCGCCACCCGGATCGCCTGAATCCGTAGATTCTCCGCCTCCTCCTCCGGCGTGAGGGGAAGCTCCTTGTAAAAGATCACAGGTGCGAGTTTGGCCGATACAGATTTTTTCGCGGTGTCAAGGGCCTGGACCTTCTTGATGCCATGGGGATAGCGGATCGAAATAACATCCCCTTCCTTCACAGAATGATCCGGCCCTACGGGGTGGTCGTTTAACCTGATCCTCCCTTTCTCACATGCCTCCTTAGCCATGGCGCGTTTCTTAAAAAGGCACCCAACCTTCAGCCACTTATCAAGTCTCATAATATTATCATACCGTCCCCATGATTATGAGTCAATTGAGATCACCATTAAGCTGATACTACATTAGATCCTTATCATCCCCAGACCTATATGTCTTCTCATTTACAACAAGTTTGGGGCTGTGAAACATTGGAGTTCCCCCATTTTTTAGAGGTTCCCGAGATGCCATAATTTAAGAGGCACAATTTTACAAATTTATAGACATAACAAATCCATCTGCCTATTTTTAAAGTCGCTGATGTCTTATTATTCGCGTTTTTAAAGAAGATTTGAGCATCCTGAGAGCTTTATCCGTTTTTTCCACAACCACTATTGAGGAAAGATCACTGCTAAGTTTACACGGACATATTAGGTTATTCAGGCAATGCCGAATCTTATTACATTTGCAAAAAGTTCCCCCATTTTTTACAGTTTCACTTCGTAATTGACTTAACTACCTGATTATAAAAGACCCCCTTAATTTTTTAAGAGAATTTTGGGGGATGTCCTGATG
>JALTIG010000182.1 GCA_027004185.1 bacterium
CGATATACAGGGCACCGTCCCCACGCCGCACTAGGAAGAGATATCCTCCCTTTGATTCGCGTGCCAGTGCCTTATTGAATTCTTCAAGTGTCGAGATCTTCTTGCGGTTGACCTCAACGATAACGTCATTTTTCCTCAACCCGGCTTCATAGGCAGAACCTGAAGGATCTACATTCACGACAAGGATACCATGATCAACCTTGAGATTCAGATGTTTGGCCAGTTGGGGGGTTAACTCCTGAACTTCAATGCCCATCTTCTCGGGAATTTTGGAAGACTCAACCTGGGCAACTTTCTCTTTTTCCTTCCTTGTCCCGATTCGGACCGTTAACGTTTGGGTTTTGCCATTTCTCACAATTTCTATCTCCACCCTTTTCCCAACCTTTGTCTGGCTGACCATGATGGCGAGCTCGTGACTGGAATGTACATCCTTCCCATCGTATTTGATAATCACATCGCCTTGTTTAAGTCCCCCCTTCTGGGCTGGGCTCTTCTCAAAAACCTTGGAAATCAAAACCCCCTTTTGGCCCTCCTTGAGGCCGAACTTTCCCGCAAGCTCAGGGGTAACATTCTGGATGTAAACCCCAAGCCACCCCCTTACCACATGTCCCGTTTTCTTTAACTGGGGTATAATCCTTTTGGCCATGTTGATGGGAATGGCGAAACCGATCCCTTGGCCTGTAGCAATAATTGCCGTGTTGATACCGATTACGGTTCCATCCATGGCGATGAGGGGACCTCCACTATTCCCTGGATTGATGGAGGCATCCGTTTGCAGAAAATCATCATAGGGACCCGACCCAATGACGCGGCCTTTTGCACTGATTATCCCCGCTGTGACTGTGTGGGAGAGACCGAACGGATTTCCGATAGCAATGACCCAGTCTCCAACTTGGATTTTATCGGAATCTCCAAGGGTTACGGCCCTTAAGGGTTTATCCGGGTTGATTTTTATGAGTGCCACATCGGTTTTTGGGTCTGTTCCCACGACCTTGGCCTTGTACTCTTTCCCAGATTCAAGTTTTACGACGATCTTGTTCGCCTTTGCTACCACGTGATTATTGGTCAGGATGTACCCTTTTGGATCTATCACAAACCCGGATCCGAGGCTTCGTTGTTTGAACTCTCGGGGGAGTTGTCCCCCGAAAAACTTTTTAAAAAAATCATTCCCGAAGAAATAACGAAACGGATCGTTCCCCCCCATAAAGGGATGATAAAATTCTCTCGTTTTGATGATTTTTGTCGTGCTTATATTGACGACCGAAGGATTGATCTTTTTAGCCAAATCAGCAAAGGTGGCAGGGATCAACTTAACCGAAGAGGAAATCGGTTTCTCTTTTTTCTTCTCACCAAACCCGAAAATAGCCTGAGCGGGGATGGTCCATCCCAGCAACAAGATTAATACAAGGCATCCAAGCCATAATTTCTGGTAACGTTTCATAAAATTTCTCCCTTCCCTTGTTTTCTACATGGTAAAGTAACCATAGCGGGTCCAAAGTCAAACCTTGCTTATACGTTATCTATAGTTATCTATATTACACGAAATATACCAGATAGCAAGGATAAAGAGAAATTCGCAGGCAGGTTTCTTTTCATCCCTTTTGCCGGGAAAAACCTTTGAAAGGAGTTTTATGCTCTTTTTAACCTTTAAACCGAATTTCAGCGGAATCCCTTGACAATAAATCACCCCTTTGGATATAAGATAGCTGCGTGTTTCGTGAGGAATAGGTACGTGATTTTGTAGTATAATAAGAAACACTGAGGGAGGGTCATCTATGCAAGTAATCGTTGTGGGTGGTGCAGGTACAATGGGTCAAGGAGTAGCTCGGGATCTCATTAAGCAGGAGAAGATTACCAAGGTAACGCTTGGGGATATCGTGACCGACCCAAACAGGCTGCAGGAAAAGCTGCGTTCCAGTGACAAGGTTACGCTTGTTAAGATTGATGTGAATAACCACGATAAGCTGGTAAGTGCTATCAAAGGGAATAATGTCGTAGTTAACACAGCGGGTCCTTTTTATAAGACTGCCGTAGCGGTGGCGCGGGCGGCCGTGGAAGCGGGAGTCAATTATATCGATATCTGTGATGATTATGAGGCAGTCCCCATTCTTTTTTCATCCGATATCGATGAGGCTGCCAAAAAGGCAGGTGTGACGGTCCTGACCGGTATGGGTTCGGACCCTGGAACAAACAACGTGCTGGTGCGATGGTACGCGAGCAAACTGGATCAGGTCGAGGAAGTCAAGCTGTTCTGGGTGGTCAGTATTGCCGAGCTCCATGGAGCAGCATGGGATCACAGCCTTCACATGGTGACAGGGGAACTCCCCCAATATCTAAACGGAAAGCTTGTTCAAGTGGAAGGGGGCACGGGAGAAGAAACGGCTCAGTTTCTGGATCCTCTCGGCACATGTGTGATGCGATACGTTGGTCATCCTCAGCCCATTACTATCCCAAAATATATTAAAGGGGTAAAAAATGTAATTATCAAGGGTGCCCTTATCCCGTCCTGGGTTGATGAGCTGATCAAGGAACAGCGAGATACAGGATTCTTAAGCACAGAGCCTATAGAAATCAAGGGTACAAAGGTTGTTCCTTACGATCTGACCTTGAAGCTTTGGGGAACTATCCCGAAAGGTAGGGACAATGGCCCCCAAGCCTCAGGCTTGAAGGTGATTGTAAAGGGCATCAGGGGTGAGAACCGTGTGACCTATACCGCGGATATGGTAGGTCGGATGGCCCCTGGAACAGGTCTTCCCGCCTCAATTGCTGCATTAATGATGGATGATGGATATGTTACGGTAAAAGGTGTTGTTGCGCCAGAAGGGTGTATCGATCCCGAAAAGTTTCTTTCTGAATTCATTAAACGGGGTGCTAAAATCCACCAATCAGAAAAGATTGAATCA
>JALTIG010000183.1 GCA_027004185.1 bacterium
GATAGTTGCGCTTGTTTCCTCGACCCTCTTTTTTCTCTTGGGTGTCATGGTAGGAAGAGAATACACCATCCGGGGAGAAAGGATAGTGCCCAGTGAAAATCAAGTCAAGGGCTCATCCATGATCCCTTCTTCTTCGGGGACCATGGGCAGGTCAGGACTTAAGGAAGGAAGAGGACAGAAGAAAGTCGACATCACGTTTTACGACCAGCTCATGAGGGAGAGAGACCAGGAACTTAACCGAGAGGTTGTTAAGGGTGAAGGTGCTGGAAACAAAGGTAAGAAATGTTCCCGCTCTACCATAAAGAAGGCCCACAAAGGTGAGGAGGCAGTCCAAAAACAGGAAAGGCGGGAGCCCTCCCCCCTCGTGAAGGTGCGCACTTCCAATTCCGGCAGCTATGCCCTTCAGGTGGCGGCTTTTCGACATAAAACCTTTGCGAAAGAGATGGCAAGAAAACTTCAAGAGCAGGGATTCCCTGTACATATCCTCCGCGGTTCGAGCCCGGGAGGACCAAGGTATTTTTACCGTGTCTGGGTAGGGTATTTTCAAAATTTGTCCGAGGCCATGCGTGCCCGGACATCGCTCTTAAAACGGAAATCACTGAGAATCTCAAGAGTTATTATCATCAAACGGTAATGACAAAGCTGGAAACCATTCGGAATTTCTCTATTATTGCTCACGTGGATCATGGAAAATCCACGCTGGCGGACAGGTTGTTGGAAATCACCCATACGGTGCCCGCCCGGGAGATGAAGGAACAGTACCTGGACAAAATGGATCTTGAACGGGAACGTGGAATCACAATCAAGGCACAAACTGTTCGGATGAAGTACAAGGCTCAGGATGGCCGAGATTACATATTTCACCTCATTGATACTCCAGGGCATGTAGACTTTTCTTATGAGGTATCACGAAGTTTGGCGGCCTGTGAAGGAGCCATTTTAGTCGTGGATGCAGCTCAAGGGGTAGAGGCACAGACCCTTGCCAACGTTTATACGGCGGTAGAACAGGGATTGGAGATTATTCCCGTTATCAACAAGATCGATCTCCCCAGCGCCGATCCTGAAAGGGTAAAGCAGGAAATCTATGAAATAATAGGCCTGGATCCGTCCAACACACTCTTGGTAAGTGCCAAGATAGGAACCGGCGTGAGAGAGGTTCTGGAGGCAATCGTATCTCACTTTCCCTCTCCTCAAGGGGATGCAGACAAGCCTTTGAAAGCCCTGATCTTTGACTCCTGGTATGATAGTTATCAGGGTGTGGTGGTCATGGTAAGGGTGTTTGACGGGCGGCTTTACAAGGGACTGGGTATCCGTTTTATGTCTACAGGAATAACCTACGAAGTGGCTTCCGTAGGGACTTTTGCACCCCACCAGATTTTTTTGGATTCTCTTGGTCCTGGTGAAGTTGGATTCCTGACCGCTACAATAAAAGATATCTCCCATACGCGGATTGGGGATACTATTACCTCGATTAAAAATCCTGCCCGGACCCCCCTGCCAGGATTCAAAGAGGTGAAACCAATGGTCTTCAGCGGCTTATATCCTGTGGATGCAGGCAAGTATGGTGACCTGAAAGATGCCCTTGAAAAGCTCCAGCTGAACGATGCCTCTTTCAAGTACGAGCCCGAAACCTCCCTGGCGTTGGGTTTTGGTTTTAGATGTGGATTCCTGGGGCTTCTTCACATGGAGATCGTTCAGGAAAGGTTGGAGCGTGAGTTTGAGTTGGAACTCATCACCACCGCTCCAACAGTGCGCTATGAAGTCATCAAAACGGGTGGGGATAAGATTGCCGTGGAAAATCCCATCCAGCTCCCGCCTCCTCAGAAGATTCAGAGCATTCTGGAACCTGTTGTGCTGGGTACGATTCACATCCCTTCCAATTATGTCGGAATGGTGTTAAAGCTTTGTGAAGACCGGCGGGGTGTGCAACGGGAAATCAGGTTTTTTTCATCCAATCGGGTAGTGGTAACCTATGAGCTACCATTGAATGAAATTGTCATTGACTTTTATGATAAACTGAAGTCATCAACGCGCGGTTATGCCTCTTTTGACTATGAGTTCCTTGCTTTTAGGCCAACAAATCTGGTAAGATTAGATGTTTTGATAAATGGAGAGATCGTGGATGCCCTATCCTTTATTGTTCATAGTGAAAAGGCCTACACAAAGGGGAGGGACCTGATCAGGCGTCTTAAGCAATTTATTCCAAGGCAGCTTTTTGAGGTAGCCATTCAGGCAGCAATTGGATCGAAAGTCATTGCGCGGGAAACGATCAAACCCCTTCGGAAGAATGTGACGGCGAAATGCTATGGGGGAGATATTACGAGGAAGCGAAAACTCCTTGAGAAACAGAAGGAAGGCAAGAAGAGGATGAAACGGGTCGGTAAGGTGGATATCCCCCAAGACGCCTTTTTGGCTATCCTCTCCGTGGAAGAATAACATGAAAAAGAGGATATTTGACAAGGAAAAAAAGTTAGAGCGAAGATCTTGGTTTCGGGAATACGGTGAGTCTATCCTGATTGCCTTTATTATTGCCATGGTCGTCCGAACCTTCGTGATCCAGGCCTTTAAGATTCCTTCGGGGTCCATGGAACCTACTTTGCTTATAGGGGATCACCTTCTGGTGAGTAAGTTTGCCTACGGAATTCGCATTCCCTATCGGGTATTTGGAATCTATCTCCCGGGTGGTGGTACCACGCTGATACCCATTTCTTCTCCGAAACGGGGAGATATCGTAGTCTTCGTGTTTCCAGAGGACCACAGTAAAGACTTCATCAAGAGGGTTATCGGTCTACCCGGTGAAACGGTTGAGATCGAGGATAAGACGATTTACATCAATGGAAAAAAGATTAGAGATCCATGGGGCACCTATACGGGGCATCAGGGAGGTATGATTGGGCAAATAC
>JALTIG010000184.1 GCA_027004185.1 bacterium
GCAAAATTATCGAGTAGGCAAGCGGATAAGAATTCGCCTGATAGGGGAAGGAAATGTTAAATCAGAAGATTAGAATTTGTTTGAGGGCATATGATCACAAATTGCTCGATCAATCTGTGGAAGAGATCGTCAATACGGTTAAGAAGACAGGAGCGAATGTGGCGGGTCCTATCCCCCTCCCCACTGTAATAAACAGGTATTGCGTTCTTCGTTCTCCCCATATTGACAAAAAATCGCGGGAGCAATTTGAAATCAGGACGCATAAACGTATTCTGGACATTATTGATCCTTCCCAACAGACGGTGGATGCCCTAATGAAGCTTGATCTGTCAGCAGGTGTGGACGTGGAAATAAAGTTATAGGGGATAGAAAAAGTTAGGGGAGCCTTTGAAGGGGTAAGATAGAATGGACGGGTTAATTGGGAAAAAACTTGGAATGACCCAGGTGTTTGATGAAAGCGGGAGGGTTATCCCGGTGACGGTTTTGGAAGTTGGGCCGTGCTTGATTGTTCAAAGGAAGCGGTTTGAAAAGGATGGGTACGATGCAGTCCAGGTTGGATTTGGAAAAAGGAAGACGAAAAGAGTTACCCGACCGCTTAGAGGGCATCTTGCGAAAGTGGGTATCGAGACAGGTTTCGAAACATTAAAGGAGATCCGGATCGATCCCGGTGAGAACTTGCAAGAAGGGGAGACCCTTACGGTGGATATGTTTAAGATAGGGGACTATGTGGATGTAACTGGGAAGAGTAAAGGGAAGGGTTTTACAGGTGTAATGAAACGGCATGGCTTCCACGGAACCCCGGCGGCCCATGGAACCCATGAATATTTCAGACACGGAGGATCCATAGGGTCTTCTGCTTATCCTGCTAAGGTTTTCAAGGGGATTAAGATGCCTGGGCAGATGGGCAACGTGAAGGTGACGACGCAGAATCTTGTGGTGGTGGATATCAAGAAAGATAGAAATTTGATGCTGGTCAAAGGAGCCGTTCCAGGACCGAATGGCGGGATAGTGACGGTCAAGCGGGCGGTGAAAAAGAAGAAATAAACCCCAAAGAAAAACAAGGAAAGATGATGGCAACGTTGGAAGTGCTTAATCAATCGGGGCAGAAGGTTGCGGAGATGGCGCTTAACGAGACTTTGTTTACAAGTGAGGTTAAGCTGCATCTGATTCATGAGGTTGTCAAGATGCAGTTAGCCAATCGGCGTGCCGGTACTGCAGCAACCAAAAATCGCTCTGCTGTAAGAGGGGGTGGGAAAAAACCGTGGCGGCAGAAGGGAACTGGACGCGCACGCGTGGGAACCATTCGATCTCCTTTGTGGAAAGGGGGCGGGGTGGTTTTTGGTCCCATGCCGAAGGATTACAGCTACAAGGTTCCCAAGAAGGTGCGTAGAGGGGCATTACGTTCCGCCGTCATACTTAAGGTGCGGGAAGGGAAGCTGTTGATTGTGGACAAGTTTGAGCTTCAAGAGGCGAAAACCCGCGAATTTGTTAAAATCATGAAAGATCTTTCTGTACGGGAGGCTTTGATTGTGTTGGAAACCCGGGATGAGGCACTTGAAAGGTCTTCTCAGAATGTCCCTAGGATAAAGATTCTTTTGATCGATGGGTTAAATGTTTATGATATTATGCGGTATGACACCTTGGTCATGACCCGTCAGGCGTTCGAAAAATTGGAGGGGGTACTGGCCCAATGAGCTTAGAACGGTACTACCAGATTATACATCATCCAATCATCAGTGAGAAAAGCACAGAGTTGAAAGGAACGCATAACCAACTGGTATTCAAGGTGGCGATGGATGCCAATAAGATTGAGATAAAAAAGGCTGTAGAGGCGATTTTTGGTGTGAAGGTTCTATCCGTCAGAACATTACGGGTTTTGGGCAAGAAGAAACGGTTGGGGAGATATGAAGGGAAGAGACCGAACTGGAAAAAGGCGATTGTCAAGCTGAAAGAAGGCGACACGGTAGATTTCTTTGAAGGTGTCTAATCTGAATAAGATGAGAAGAGTTTAGGAGAGGTTTCATGGGAATAAAACAATATAAACCGACGTCACCCGGGCGCAGGTTTCAAAGTGTTTCAACCTTTGAAGAGATTACAAAAAGAAAGCCTGAAAGGTCCCTGATCCGACCGTTGAAGCGGAAGGGAGGTAGAAATACAAATGGCCGCATAACGGTCCGGCATAGGGGTGGCGGCGCAAAACGCCAGTATCGTGTTATAGATTTCAAAAGAGATAAACATGGTGTACCAGCCAAAGTTTCGAGCATAGAGTATGACCCCAACCGTTCTGCAAGGATTGCATTGCTACATTATCTTGATGGGGAAAAGCGTTATATTCTCGCACCTTTGGGTATGAAGGTAGGAGATAAGGTGGAGTCAGGGGAACAGGTTGACATAAGGCCGGGAAACGCCTTGCCTTTGAACAATATCCCTCTTGGTACGTTGATACACAATATTGAGTTGAAAATTGGCAAGGGTGGTCAGCTGGTACGAAGTGCAGGGGGATACGCACAGTTGATGGCTAAGGAAGGGAATTATGCACAGATACGCCTGCCTTCCGGTGAAGTCAGGATGGTCCATTTACGATGTTATGCAACGGTAGGCCAAATTGGCAACGTGGACCATGAAAATATTTCCCTCGGTAAGGCAGGAAGGTCCCGGTACCTAGGCAGACGGCCTCATGTGAGGGGAGTTGCCATGAACCCCGTGGATCATCCCCTTGGAGGTGGAGAGGGAAAAAGCTCCGGTGGACGCCATCCTGTTACACCTTGGGGTGTGCCAACGAAGGGATATCGAACTAGGAAAAATAAGGCAACGGATAAATACATTATGAGAAGACGATAACGGCAATTCGGAGGGAGGAAGTAAGTGAGTCGTTCAGTTAAGAAGGGACCCTTTGTAGATCAACACCTTTTAAGGAAGGTTCAGGTGCTTCAGGAAGGGGGAAGGAAAGGGCCTAAAATTATAAAAACCTGGTCGCGGAGGTCTACAATTATTCCGGAATTTGTTGGGTTGACTTTCGCTGTACATAATGGTAAAAAGTTCATTCCTGTTTTTGTGACAGAAGAAATGGTCGGTTTTAAATTAGGGGACTTTTCGCCCACGCGGACGTTCAGGGGACACGCGGGGGATAAGAAATCACGTGCGAAACGATAAGGTGAGGAATGATTAAATGGAAGTACGATCTAGATTAAAATTTGTGAGGATCTCACCAAGGAAGGCGCGTCAGGCGGTGGATGTGATTAGAGGGAAAGGTGTTGAGGAAGCTTCAAACCTTTTAATCCTTTCTCCCAAAAAATCTGCGAGGATCGTAAAGAAGGTACTGGATTCTGCCATTGCCAATGCCAATGCCAATTACAGTTTGGACGTGGATAATCTATTTGTAAAACGTGCGTTTGTCGATGAGGGTGCAACTATGAAACGTTTTATGCCTCGTGCGATGGGTCGGGCGACCCAAATACTAAAAAAGACGAGTCATATAACCATCGTCCTTGACGAAAAATAAGCAACAAAGGAGGGTGTTTTGGGACAGAAGGTCCATCCCTTAGGATTTAGGTTAGGTGTTATCCGAACTTGGGACGCCAAGTGGTATGCGGATAAGGATTATGGGGAGCTCCTCTATGAAGACCTGAAGCTTCGAAAGTATCTCAAAGAACGCCTGCGGAACGCTGGGATTTCAAAAATAGAAATACGTAGGGCTGTTGACAGGAGTAAAAAGGCAACCATCGATATATACGCGGCCCGTCCTGGTATTATTATTGGGAAGAAGGGCGCGGATGTTGAAAATTTGAGAAAAGCCCTTGAAAGGATGACAAGCAAGGAAATAAATCTCAACATCAAGGAGGTCAAACGGGTTGAAATGGATGCCCAGCTTGTGGCGGAAAACGTGGCTATACAGCTTGAGCGCCGGGTAGCATTTCGCAGGGCCATGAAACGGGGGGTAAGTTCCGCCATGAAATTCGGGGCGAAAGGGATAAAGATTGCCTGTGCCGGCCGTCTTGGTGGGGCGGAAATGGCAAGACGGGAGTGGTACCGCGAAGGACGGGTGCCGCTTCAGACGTTGCGGGCGGATATAGACTATGGGTTTGCGGAAGCCAAGACAACGTATGGCGTGATTGGAATCAAGGTCTGGATTTATAAGGGAGATATCTATACATAGAACATTCGAGGGCTTTGAACACTGTAGGGAAGAAAGGCTGGTTGCTTGCGTGAGCGGTAAAGAAAAGAGGGTAAAGAAATGTTAATGCCGAAAAAGGTAAAACACAGAAAACAGCAGAAGGGGAAAATGCGTGGTGCGGCCTCAAGAGGCAACAAGGTAAACTTCGGTGAGTTTGGACTCCAGGCGCTTGGACGAGGCTGGATGACGGCGCGGCAGATCGAAGCGGCTCGGATTGCTATTACGCGTCATGTCAAACGTAGCGGTAAGATATGGATCCGTGTTTTTCCAGACAAACCCATTACAAAAAAGCCTGCGGAAACACGCATGGGAAAAGGAAAAGGTTCTCCGGAAGGGTGGGTTTGTGTCGTGAGACCGGGTAGGATTCTCTATGAAATAGAAGGGGTTCCAGAGGGTAAAGCCCGAGAAGCCTTTTTGCTGGCTGCTCATAAACTCCCTTTTAAGACCCGATTTGTGAGTCGGGAGGAAATAAATGAAGGCAAATGATTTCAGAGAGCTAAGCTTTGAAGAGTTGGAAGCGAGGAGGAAAGATTTGAGAGAAGAGGTTTTCAATCTTCGTTTTCGTCTCGCGACCGGACAACTTGAGAATACCGCCAAGGTTGGGATTGCAAAGAAGGATCTTGCACGTTTATTGACTGTTTTGAAAGAAAAACAAATGCAGGAGTGAGACGATAAGGAGATAAGGGTACGATGGACGATGTGAAGCATAAAGCCCGACATAAAAAGGCTTTGATTGGTACTGTAGTCAGTGATAAAATGAATAAAACTGTTGTCGTTCAGGTCAAACGGTTGTTTATGCATCCAAGATATAAAAAGTACGTGAGACGAAACGCGAAATACAAAGCCCACGACGAAACAAACCGGTGCGGAATCGGGGACAAGGTTCAAATAATTGAATCCAGGCCCCTTAGTAAAGGTAAACACTGGCGTATTAGCAAGGTTTTGGAAAAGGCAGTTTAGTCTGGAGTGGCGGGGAGATAGGTTTATGATTCAGATGCAGACAATATTGAATGTGGCTGACAATTCCGGGGCTAAGAAAATAGGGTGCATCAAGGTGCTTGGAGGGACCAGGAAACGGTATGCCCGTGTGGGAGATATTATCGTTGCTTCTGTGAAAGAGGCCATGCCTAATTCAAAGGTAAAAAAAGGTTCGGTTGTGAAGGCTGTGATTGTTCGGACGGTTAAAGAAATACGTAGAGAGGATGGCTCATATATTAAATTTGATGATAATTCCGCGGTCTTGATTAATCAGCAGAAGGAACCTGTTGGAACGCGAATCTTTGGTCCTGTGGCGCGTGAGCTGAGGGCCAAAAAATTTATGAAAATTATTTCTCTTGCACCGGAGGTATTATAAATGAATAACTACCATGTAAAAAAAGGCGACATGGTTCAGGTTCTTGCGGGGAAGGAAAAGGGTAAGACCGGAAAGATCCTGAAGATTCTAAAAAAAAGGGATCGCGTGATTGTAGAGAAGATCAATTTTGTGAAGAAACATGCACGTCCAGGTGGAAAGTTCGCGAAGGGGGGAATTGTGGAAATGGAGGCTCCCCTTCATGTGTCGAATGTGGCTTTGTACTGTAGCCATTGTGCCAGAGGCGTACGATATGGTACCAAGATTCTTGAGGATGGGAAAAAGGTGCGTATCTGTAAGGTATGCGGCGAACAAATTGACTGAGGGTAATCAATGAAGAGTTTCTTGTATGAGAGATACCAAAAGGAAGTAGTCCCAGCCCTAATGAAAAAGTTCAATTATAAGAATTTAATGCAAGTTCCCAGGATGGAGAAAATCGTGGTTAATATGGGTTTGGGTGAGGCGGTACAAAATATTAAAATCCTAGATCATGCAGTCCAAGAGTTGACGGCAATTACTGGACAGAAACCTGTTATCACCCGAGCTAAACGTTCGATTGCTCAATTTAAGTTGCGGGAGGGGATGCCCATCGGATGCCGGGTCACGCTTAGGAAGGAGAGGATGTACGAGTTTTATAACAGGCTTGTGAATGTGGCTCTACCAAGGGTCCGTGATTTTCGTGGGATATCCCCAAAATCCTTTGATGGCAGGGGCAACTTTGCCATGGGTATAAAGGAACAGATAATTTTCCCCGAAGTTGATTATGATACAATTGATAAGATCAAAGGGTTTAATGTCGTAGTGACGACAACGGCGAAGACCGATGAAGAGGCAAAAGAATTATTGAAACTTTTAGGTATGCCGTTCAGAGAAAGATAGGAGGAAATTTTGGCAAGAAAGGCTCTAATAGAAAAAACAAAAAAACCGAAAAAATACAAAGTGCGTGAGTATAATCGATGTCCCATTTGTGGGAGATCCAGAGGATACTACAGAAAATTCAACATGTGCCGAATCTGCCTGAGGAAGTATGCCCTGGAAGGGATAATTCCAGGCGTTATCAAGTCAAGCTGGTAAACACTTTGATAGGAGGGGTGAATTAAATGTCCATGACAGACCCAATAGCTGATATGCTCACGCGGATACGTAATGCCAACCGGGCAAACCTCAGAACAACTGATATCCCTTATTCAAACCTGAAAAAGGGGATTGTTGAGATACTAAAGGAAGAAGGTTTTATAAAGAATTATAAGGTAGGGAAGAACCCAAAAGGGCATCCTATTATTCGTGTGTTCCTGAAAAAGGCCGATGGTTCATTCAAGCCACTCAATGACCTTCAAAGGATAAGTAAACCAGGCAGGCGTGTGTATGTGAAGGGTAAGGATGTTCCTACGGTTTTGAACGATGTTGGTATTGCAATTCTTTCCACATCCAAAGGGATCATGACCAATCATAAAGCAAAAAGAGAGAACCTTGGTGGCGAATTGCTCTGCAAGGTTTGGTAGGAAGGTACTGATAATATGTCCAGAATAGGGAAAAGGCCGGTTATCATTGAAAAGGGTGTCCAGGTAACGATGGATGGGTCAACATTTCACGTTAAAGGCCCTAAAGGGGAGTTGTCTCAAGTTATCCCAGAAGCTGTTTCAATCGATATAAGAGGGGATAAGATCTATGTGGTGAAAGCAGAGATGGGGAAGCTTGCTAAAAAGGCTGATGCCTTCCAAGCATTGGTTCGTTCGTTGATCCAGAACATGGTTGACGGTGTTACAAAGGGTTTTGAGAAACGTCTCGAGATTATTGGTGTAGGGTACCGCTCTACGTTAGAGGGGCGGATTCTCAATATGAGTTTGGGCTATTCACATCCGTTGATATTCCCTATCCCAGACGGGATAGATATTGTTTTGGAGAAACCTACTCAGATCTCCGTTAGGGGGATCGATAAACAGTTAGTGGGTGCTATAGCGGCTAAGATACGTTCCTTTCGTCCTCCGGAACCCTATAAGGGGAAGGGAATCAGATATGAGGGGGAGCGTGTTAGGAGAAAGGTAGGAAAAACAAAATAAGGTAAGGATAGGGTTGTGAAAGATGGATAGGAATATACGGAAAAGACAGGCGAGGCTGAAAAGAAAGTATCGTGTGAGAAAAAAGATTTATGGGACGGAGGAACGCCCTCGTTTAACGGTTTATAGAAGCTTGAAGCATATCTATGCTCAGGTGATCGTAGATACGGATGGGAAAACCATATGTCAGGCCTCGACATTGGATAAAGAATTGAAGGGTAAGCTTGTAAAAACCTCAAACAGGGAGGCGGCAAAGGCTGTAGGTGCTCTTGTGGCTGAGAGGGCAAGGGCGACTGAAATAACGCAGGTTGTATTCGATAGGAATGGATACTTGTACCATGGTCGTGTCAAGGCCTTAGCCGATGGCGCAAGGGAAAGGGGACTGATTTTTTAACCAGATGTGGGGAGGGTGTTGTTGGATAGCCAAATTGACATGAATGAAGAGGAGTTAATCGATAAGGTTGTTTATATCAATCGGGTCGCAAAGGTTGTAAAGGGTGGGCGGCGTTTTAGTTTTAGTGCACTGGTTGTGGTAGGTGATGGCAAGGGAAGAGTCGGTGTGGCGATGGGTAAGGCGAACGAGGTTCCTGAGGCAATCCGTAAAGGTGTAGAAAAAGCTCGTAAGAATCTTGTAGAGATTAACCTCGATCGGCATACCATTCCGTTTGAGGTATTAGGGGAGTATGGTGCAGGAAAGGTTCTGCTACGCCCAGCTTCGGAGGGAACAGGTGTTATCGCTGGTGCGGCAGTTAGAGCGGTGGTGGAACTCGCCGGGATCCAAAATATCCTCACAAAATCCATCGGATCAAACAATCCTCATAATCTGGTTAAGGCAACTCTCGAAGGGTTAAGGCAGTTAAGCCATCCAGAGGTGATTAGGAGATTCAGGAACGAAACAGCTAACGTGTAAGTTTAAATCTAAGTCTCTTGGGGCAATCTATGGCAAAGAAGTTGAGAATAACTCAGGTTAAAAGTGAAATTGGCCATAAAAAGGGCCATCGGAAGGTTTTACGCAGTCTTGGATTGAAAAAAATGAACCAGACCGTTGTGAAATTTGATACTCCCATCATCAGGGGGATGATCAATAAGGTTAACTACTTACTCCACGTTGAAACCATTGAGTGAGGAAATCATGAATCTCAGCGACTTAAAGCCGCCAGCAAGGGCGGTCAAAAGAAAGAAACGTGTAGGGTGTGGAACGGGTTCTGGACATGGTGGTACATCTTGCCATGGTAATAAGGGCCAGAAATCGCGTTCAGGCGGTGGTGTCCCCCCTTGGTTTGAGGGAGGGCAGATGCCCCTGCAGCGTCGGTTGCCGAAACGGGGATTTGTTAACATCTTCGGAAAGGGATATACTATCGTCCACTTGGATCGATTAAATGTGTTCCCTCCCGGCCGTGAGGTTGGGATCCAGGAGCTGAAGCAGCAAGGGATGATCAAAAGTGAAAGGGAACGGGTTAAGATCCTTGGAGACGGAGACTTGAAGGTTCCTCTTACGGTATCAGCCCATAAGTTTACACGTTCAGCCATCGAAAAGATCGAACGGGCAGGTGGGAAGGTTAGGGAGATTTAATGGCGCTCAGTTTCGGAAATGTCGGAAAAGTTCCTGAACTCAAGCGCCGGATCCTGGTGACCTTGGGCCTGTTGGCGATATATCGAGTGGGAATTCATATCCCGACACCTGGAATCAACTCCGATGCTTTGATGGCTCTCTTTGCCCATGCCAGGGGGACGCTGTTTGGGCTTTTTGATATGTTTGTTGGAGGGGGATTTAGGCGGTTGTCGATTTTTGCTCTTGGGATCATGCCTTACATCAGTGCAGCCATTATTCTTGAACTTCTTGAGGTTTCTGTTCCCTATCTCGAGCGACTGGCCAAGGAAGGTGAGGCTGGAAGAAAGAAGATTACTCAGTATACACGTTATGGGACAATTATACTGAGCGTAATCCAGGGGTTTGGAATCAGCGTGGGCCTGGAGAGGATGCGAGGGGTCGCCGGAGAAATGATTGTGATGCATCCGGGGTGGTCGTTCCGCCTCATGACGGTATTGACCCTTACGGCTGGAACCGCCTTCATCATGTGGTTGGGGGAGCAAATCACGGAAAAGGGGATAGGAAACGGAATCTCCCTGATTATCATGGCGGGTATTGTGGCTGGGATGCCATCAGCTATCATCAATACGGTTCGTTTGCTGCGAACCGGTGCAATGGGGATCTTTACGTTGATTGGGCTTCTTGTAATGATGCTCATCGTCGTGGGTGTGATCGTCTATGTGGAGACGGCGCAGCGGAGGATCCCGGTGCAATATGCCAAACGAGTTGTTGGGCGACGCATGTATGGGGGTCAGAGTACCTTCTTGCCCCTTAAGATCAATACCTCTGGCGTTATTCCGCCAATCTTTGCTTCGTCTATTATCATGTTTCCTGCGACGATTGCGAATTTTATTCAGAACCCAATCATGAAGAAGATTTCAGCTATGCTGAATCCAACGGGATGGCTTTACATCGTCTTATATGTGGTTTTAATCTTCTTTTTCTGTTATTTTTATACGGCCATTGTCTTTAATCCGGTGGATGTAGCAGATAATATGAAGAAATTTGGTGGGTACATCCCAGGGATTCGCCCAGGGAAATGGACGGCGGACTATATTGACAAGGTCTTGACGCGAATCACGCTGGGAGGTGCCGTGTATGTTTCGGCAATTTGTGTGTTGCCGACATTCTTGATTACAAAATTTGGTGTTCCCTTCTATTTTGGAGGGACAGCCCTCTTAATCGTGATCCAGGTCGCCATTGACACCATCCAGCAGATGGAGACGCACCTGTTGACACGACATTATGATGGACTATTAACGAGAAAGAGCTCAAGGCGAAAGTAGGTGAGGAAGAAATCGAGATGAGACTTATACTCCTTGGCCCTCCGGGGGCTGGTAAAGGAACACAGGCGGTTCGCTTGGTCAACCATTTTGGGATCCCCCAGATTTCAACGGGGGATATTCTTCGAAAAGCTGTAAAAGATGGGACAGAATTAGGCACCCTTGCTAAGGGATATATGGACCGTGGAGAATTGGTCCCGGACGAGGTAGTGGTTGGGATTATAAGGGAAAGGATTGCAGAACCAGACTGTGAAAGGGGTTATATCCTCGACGGATTTCCCAGGACCATAGCTCAGGCCGAGGCTCTTGATGAGATGCTTAAGAAGTTGAAGGGCGGGATTGATCATGTAGTCAACATTGCCGTGGGGGATGAGGAGATTATCAAACGACTGACGGGGAGGAGAACTTGCTCTAGTTGTGGCGCGGGGTATCATATCCTCTTTGATCCACCTAAAAAAGAGGGAGTCTGTGACAAGTGTGGCGGGAAGTTGATTCAACGAGATGACGATCAAGAGGAAACGATTCGAGCTCGTTTGAGGGTTTACCGTCAGCAGACGGAACCACTGATTGCGTATTATAAGAGGAAAGGATTGTTGCGAACGATCCCCGGCGTGGGAAATATGGAAGAGATATTTGAAGCTATTCTTAAAGCAGTAGAAGAACCTGACAAGGCGGATAAGTAATGGCCAAGGAAGGGGTTTTTAGAGCGGAAGGAACGGTGGTAGAAACACTGCCTAATGCTATGTTTCGTGTGGAATTAGACAATGGCCATAAGATTCTGGCACATATTTCTGGAAAAATGAGGATGCACTTCATAAAGATCTTGCCTGGAGATCGGGTAACCGTTGAGATGTCTCCTTACGATTTAACGAAGGGGAGAATTACGTATAGAGGAAAATAGAGGAGATGGAATTATGAAAGTTAGGGCTTCTGTTAAGAAGATTTGTGACAAATGTAAGATTATAAAACGTAAAGGGGTGGTTCGAGTAATCTGTGAAAACCCCAAGCATAAGCAGCGACAAGGATAAAAGGGAATCTGGAGCCTTAGGAGGAAACGTTGGCACGTATCGTTGGTGTAGATTTACCGAAAAACAAAAGGATTGAAATAGGCTTGACCTATATCTATGGGATTGGTCGAAGTTCGGCGCAGAAGATCCTGAATGCGACCCATATAGACTGGGACAAACGCGTGCACGAGTTGTCAGCAGACGATATTCGTAAGATCAATCAAGAGATTGAGCGGAATTACAAGGTAGAAGGAGATCTCCGTCGGGAGGTAGCGACCAATATCAAGATGTTGATGGATATTGGTTGTTATCGAGGGCTTCGGCATCGAAGGGGGTTGCCTGTACGAGGGCAGAGAACCCATACAAATGCGAGAACAAGAAAAGGCCCGAGAAGGGCTATTAAGGGGAAAAAGAAACGGTAATTAGTTTTTACGGGAGGATTTCGTGGTTAAATCAAAGGGTAGTCGGGGGAAAAAGAAGGTAAAAAAGAATATTCCTCACGGGATTGCTCATATTCAAGCGACCTTTAACAATACGATTATAACCATTACAGATCCCCAGGGAAACACCATTGCATGGTCAAGTGCGGGTAGCCAGGGATTTAAGGGCTCCAGAAAAAGCACTCCTTTTGCAGCGCAAATCTCGGCAGAGGATTGTGGTAAAAAGGCAATGGAACATGGGGTGAGGACGCTGGATGTGCTGGTAAAAGGACCTGGGTCCGGTCGGGAGGCTGCCTTAAGGGCTTTGCAAGCCGTTGGCTTCAGGATCCAGATGATTCGGGATGTGACACCCATTCCTCATAACGGTTGCCGACCCCCCAAGCGTCGGCGTGTCTGATAGCGTTGTAAAACATTTCAACAATCAGGAATAGACTAGGATCATCAGATGAGAGATCATTCTAAAAACTACCGGTACTTAGGAGGTAAAATTGGCACGTTATACAGAAGCTTCATGCAGACTTTGTAGAAGGGAAAACGCAAAGCTGTTTCTTAAAGGAGACCGATGTTACACGGATAAGTGTGCCTTTGAGCGGAGGCCTTTTTCCCCAGGGCAACATGGTAGGGGAAGGAAGAAGTTCTCTGACTATGCGATTCAGCTTCGTGAGAAGCAGAAAACGAAGCGCATCTATGGAATCCTGGAAAAGCAATTCAGACGATATTTTCAGGTAGCCGATCGTAAAAGAGGGATTACCGGTGAGAATCTGCTGCTCTTGCTTGAAAAACGTCTTGATAACGTGGTTTTTCTCATGGGTTTTGCTGTTTCAAGGAATCAGGCCAGACAACTGGTGAATCACGGGCATATCCTGGTTAATGGGAGAAAGGTTGATGTGCCCAATTTCCAGGTAAAGGTGGGCGATAGGATTCAGGTGAAGGAGAAGAGCAAGAAGAGCGCGGGTATTCAGGAGGCTATGGAGCTTGCCTCAAAACGGGGGGGATTGCCCCAGTGGTTGGAAGTAGACCCGGTGAACTTAGAGGGCATGATCAAGGCAGAGCCAACCCGGGAGGATGTCCGTGTATCCGTGAACGAACAACTTATCGTTGAGCTTTATTCAAAGTAGTTCAGCCGATAACTTTAATTAAATGTAATTGGGGGATTCGCCCATGGATGTGCAAGAATTTAAAACGCAGCTTATACGTCCAAAAGGAGTTGAACTGGATAAGGAGGAGGCAACTCCTACCTTTGGACGTTTTGTTGCTGAACCATTTGAAAGTGGTTATGGTTTAACAATAGGAAACGCCTTAAGGCGAGTGTTACTTTCCTCGATTGTGGGAGCTGCTATTACGAATGTCAGGATCGAAGGTGTTACACATGAATTCTCTACTATTAAAGGAGTCGTAGAGGATGTTTCTGAGATCATCCTAAACCTGAAGCAGATTATTGTGAAGATGGACGCAGAAGAGACAAAGGTGGTCCATCTGATTAAAGAGGGTCCAGGGATTGTAACGGCTGGGGATATTGAACTTCCTCATAACGTAGAAATCCTGAATCCGGATATGAAGATTGCGACCCTAGAGAGAGGGGGGCGATTAAGGTTAGATCTCTATATTCAAAAAGGACGAGGGTATGTTTCACAGGAACAGAATCGAAACCCAGATTTAGGGGTAGATGTTATTCCGATTGATTCCATCTATTCACCTATTAAGAAGGTCAATTATCTTGTAACCAATGCCAGAGTTGGCCAGAAAACAGATTATGACAAGCTGACCCTAGAGATTTGGACAAATGGAGCTGTTGAACCGGAGGATGCCTTGATCCAAGCTTCTCGTATCCTGATTGATCAGATGATGATCTTTGCGGGGGTGCGGGAAAATGAATCCGAAACTGACAATACGGGTGAAAAACCTAAACAGAACGAACTGAATGAGAATCTTTATCGTAGTGTGGATGAGCTGGAATTATCCGTGCGTTCCACGAATTGTCTTAAGAATGCCAATATTCGGCTGATTGGAGAGCTGGTTCAGATTCCTGAAGATGAAATCATTAAGACCCCTAATTTCGGAAAGAAATCACTGGAAGAGATAGAGAAGGTTCTTGCTGAGATGGGGCTTCATTTTGGAATGAAACTGGAAGGTTTTGACCCGTCAAAAGTGAATAAAACATTGGAAGAGGGATAGAGTATGCGGCATTTAAAGGCATATAGAAAACTGAATCGGACAGGCAGTCATCGTTCATTAATGTTAAGAAATCTCGTGACTTCTCTGTTTGAACATGAGCGTGTAGAGACAACTGTGATGAAGGCCAAGGAGGCCAGGCGAATTGCAGAGCGCATGATTACTCTTGGAAAAAGAGGAACCCTTCATGCGAGGCGCCGCGCCGCATCTGTTCTGTTGAAGAAATCTGTGGTGAAGAAGCTCTTTGATGAGATCGCCCCAAGATATGCGAAGAGAGAAGGGGGATATACTCGGATCTTGCGCGTGGGATATCGGAAAGGGGATGCTGCCCCTCTGGCTTTTCTGGAGCTTATTATGGAAGAAACAGAAAGGAAAAAGGGGAAGAAGAAAGGGGAGCCCAGAGAGGCAAAAATGAAACCCTCAATGGAGAAAGCCGAAAAAGAAAAGGCCGCCACTATTGACATAAAGGAGGAGAACACGTCCGAGGGTGCCGAGGCCGATGGCAGAAAAGGTGACGCTTCAAAAGGCAGCGTTCTTGAATCAAAACCTGAGGGGAAGGGAGAAAATAAATCAGGTAAAGAAGCTTAAGGATAAAAGGATCTTCCAAAAGGGCAAATTATGAAAGAGGTGTGGAGGGAGTTTTTATCTCTTATTTTCTTCCCAAGTAAAGGCCAGGTGGGCTGCTCCAATGATACCCGAGGTATTTTTTAATTTTGAAATGCGAATGAGACAGCCTTTAGCCGCTCCTCGAAAGCTGGAAGTGTGGATCTTTTCAAGGGTCCTTGGAAGGAAAAGATTGCTATAGTAGGATAAGCCCCCGGAAAGTACGACTTTTTGCGGATTGAAAAGATTGATGAGTGATCCGATTCCTGCACCCAGGGCATCAGCAAAGATATCCCAGATACGTTGCCATTGTACCTCTCCACTTTCAATCTTATCCTTAAGAAGCGCAGGAAGGCTTCCGTAATCTTTGCTCCGGAGTGCCATGGTTAGGTCATGCGGAAGAGGATCTTTCCATTCAAGAAGGCTTTGAGCAAGACCGTTCAGAGAGGCATAAGTTTCCAAACATCCTCTGGCTCCGCAGAGACAGGGTCTTCCATGGTAATCGATGGTCATATGACCAATTTCTCCAGCCAAACCTATGGTCCCCCGGTAGACTTTGCCATCTATAACAATTCCTCCACCGATGCCCGTTCCGAAAGACAGATAGATGAGATTTTTTATCCCAATGCCTTCTCCCAGCCACAGCTCTCCGAGGGTCTGCGTGGTCGCGTCATTGTCCATAATGACGGGCAGTGAAATACGTTCCTCAATGAATTGTCTCATGGGAATCTCTCCACTGAAAGGGAGATTGGGTGGATCGTGCAGTATTCCTTCGGGGTATTGAAGGGGGCCTGGGATTCCGATCCCTACGCCAATAGGGACCGTATGAAGTTTCTTTCCCATTGTATAGAAGTTTAGAAGAAGGGAGGAAATCCAGTCTGCCATTTCTTCTGGTGTGGTTAAAGGAGGCAAGGGGACAGTCCTTTGATACAGGATAGTTCCATTCCGGGAAATGAGCCCTATTTTTACGTAAGATCCTCCAATATCACATCCGATGCAGGTTTCCACTTTTTCCCCCATGTTTATTGTTCCAGGATATCACAAGATTCCATAAAGGGAAATCCGGAAGGCTTTTTATGGTGAGAAAATCTCCATATGATGTCTTGGCTTTCTTGTGTCATAAAAAGGGTTGTCTTACCATGCGTTTGATTGTGGGTTGATCTAACAGGGGTGTAGGATTGATATATAATCAGACATGTAATCAATCGCTTGACACAAAAGGGATTTTCATATACCTTGCGAATGTCAATTGTGGTGAGTGTGGCTCAGTTGGTTAGAGCACTGGGTTGTGGCCCCAGAGGTCAAGGGTTCGAGTCCCTTCACTCACCCCAATGCTTAATCACTTTCGGAGACTGAATTGATAGTTCAATGTCCCTCTTGCCAAAGCCGATTCCTTGTTGATGTTTCAAAGGTAAAAAGTCTTTCATCTAAAGGGCGTTGTTCAGTTTGTGGGCATGTCTTTGCCCTCTTGGAGAACGCTGTTGAAGATATGGAAGTTGCCTCGTTGAGGGATCGTTTTGAGCGGGAACGGGCAGAAAAGGTAAAGCACATCAAGGGGACAGTGAGCGGGATTTATGGGGTTAGCCCCCTTCCGGAGGAAGGTAAGAAAGAGGGGATTTTGGAAACCAAGGTGAGATCTGCACCAACAGTAATTCAGGAAACTGAGCTAGATCGAGAAGGGGTATTGCCGGAACCTGCAGGTGAAGGAGTGAATCAGGGTGAATCAGAATTCTTGCCTGAATTTGAGTCAGCGCTGACTACCGAGCAAGAATCGAAACCGGGCATACAAACGGGTCAGGAAAAGGCAAAGGCGGAAGATCGTTTCTCCCCCGAGTTTTCAGATTTGGAAGAATCACCAAAATTATCGGAAAAGGAGGAATCATCTCCTTCCATTTTGGAGGATGATATCGATGAATGGATCGAATCGGAATTCCCTATCACAGGTGAGGAAGCCGGGGGGAAAAAGGCTAAGCGGGCTGTACCTGCATCAGGTGAAGGTATTTCTGGTGGGGCAGAAGGAGCCCCTGAAATAGCACCTGAACTCGAATCTGAATTTAATCTTGGGTCGGAACCGATGGATGAAGGTGTTTATGAGCAGGAATTCAGTGATGAACCTGGGCTTCAGGGGTATTCCTCTTTGAAGCAGAGAGAAGCGGAAAAGACATCAGAAGATCACCGGGAGGAAAGGCCAGGAAGCGTTGGAGAGAAATTAAGCCCCCCCTTTGAAGTGGCATCGGAGCTTATATCTCCAACGAGGCGTACTCACGGGATTCGCGTCTTTCTGATTATTATTTTAATTTTATGCGCAAGTGGAGGAGGATGGTATCTTTATAGGACAGGTGTCCTAACTTCTCCTCATACCCTTGTAGGAAAGATTATAGGAAGATTCAACGCTATCCGCGGCAAGAGCGCTGTGACAATTTACAACCTGAGGAATGAGCAGGAACCGACACTTGATGGGAAGCTTTTTGCCGTTAGGGGGATGGTAGAAAACAATCAGAAGAAAACGGTTTCTTATGTAGTTTTGGAAATCAGGATCTTTGATGGAAGAGGCAGGGTAATTTTGATGAGTACGACTGTAGCTGGGAGGGTGTTAAAAGCAGAGGAAATTTCAAAGATGTCAGTTCAGAATGTGTTTAAGACTTATAGAACTTTGATGAAACAGAATAGGAAAGTCTCTGGCAAATTGGCACCAAAGGGAAAGCTTCCCTTTCTTTTCCTGTTTGACTTGAGCAAATTTCCAAAAAATAAAGCCAAAACCTTTCAGGTAAAGATCCTAAGAACACACTAATCTCTTTTTCCATTTAAGCAAAGTGTCTTGTTTTATCAGATCGTGAGATTGGAATGCCATTCACAAGAGGTATTTTTTCCCCTAATGTGCTATAGCACATTCTTTTCAGAGTTGACTGGTGTCGTAAAAAAGGGGGATATATAGGTGTTGATTTATGAGACACCATTCCGAACAGCTTCTGATTCATAATAGAGAGGCTATCAGAAAGCCTCTTTTCTATAGATTGTAAAACGCCTGACCTATAAGGGTTGACAGATATCATCGCTTGGCTTATAAGGTTTCGAAGGGTGGCGGATTCGAATAAAGGAGGTGAGGAAGAGCCTTTCATTTTTTAACCTATTGGGAAAGGAGGAAATGGAATGAAGTCTTTTTGGAAAACATTTTTGATGATGGGGTTAATTATTAGCCTTGTTTTGGTTGGAGGGATGGTGACCAGTGTGAAGGCGTCTCCCAAAGTTATCAAGATCGGGGTGATATATCCCCTGACCGGACCAGCAGCTGCAGCGGGACGTGAGCTCCGCGCGGGAGCAGAACTTGCCGCAGAGATCTGCAATAAGGTAATGCCCGGGATAGATATGCCCATGGCTAAAAAGGCGGGGATCAAGTCATTGGGAGGTGCGAAGATTCAACTAATCTTTAAAGACCATCAGGGGAATCCCCAGTTAGGGGCAGACTTGGCAAAGCAACTGATCAAGGATGATAAGGTTGTTGGGATTCTGGGGTGTTATTACAGCTCTGTGACAAAAACTGTGTCAGCGGTCTGCGAGCGATACGGGGTGCCGATGATTAACGGCTCCTCCACCAGCCCTGCGTTGACCAAGCGTGGGTTTAAATGGTTCTGGCGTACTACACCCCATGACAAATATTTTACCCAGGACCTTTTCAAATTCCTGGTTGGATTAACCCAAGGAAAGGTAAAGGGGGTCAAGGCGGTTCCAAAAAAGGACCTGGAACCCATCGTTTCCGCGTGTGAAAACACGGAATGGGGATCTCATGTTTCTAATCTTATTAAAATGTTTGCAAGGAAATATCATTTCAAGATTGCGAAGTCGATCCTCTATGCTGCGAAGGCCCCTGATTTAAGCGCTGAAGTTCAATCCCTGATTGCTTCCAGACCTGGGACGATGCTCTTTGCCTCTTATGTCTCGGATGCTATCCTGATGGTTAAGACCTTGAAGTCAATGAAGGCACATCCAAAGATAATTTGGGGTCAGGATGCCGGTTTTGAAAAGCCAGAATTCAGGTCAACCCTGAAGGATAATATCGTAGGTGTGTTGACCCGAACGGTATTTATTCCTTCAATCGCCAAGGTAAAAAGGGTGGCTGGTGAAGTCAATGCTCTATATAAAAAGAAAACTGGTCATGATTTGGGTGGTGCTTCCGCACGTGCCTTTACAGGTCTCCAGGCCTGGGTAGACATCTTGGAAAAAGCTGGATCAACGAGACCCAAGGCCATCCAGAAAGCAGCTAACAGCATCTACATCCCAGGCAAGTACCTTGTGGTGCCGTGGAAAGGGATAAAGTTTTCAACAAGCGGTGATGAAATAGGACAAAATGTACTGGGGTCTGGGATGATTGGACAATATCAGAAGGATGCAAACGGAAACATCGTGTTGCAGGTTGTTTATCCCTTTGATTTGGCGACGGCGAATATGATCTATCCCTTTAAAGGGTTTTAAGAGCTTAAAATGACATGTGGGCGTAGACTTGCCTTGGGTGTAGGTCTGCGTCCATTTTTTAACTTTTAGGCAGGTGATACACATGGCGGCGTTTGGCAGTGAGATCTTGCAGTCCTTAGTATCTGCCCTCTTAATGGGGATGGTTTTTGCGCTGGTTGCCTTAGGGCTGACTATCATCTTTGGGGTGATGAATATTGTCAACTTTGCCCATGGTGAGTTTCTCATGGTAGGGATGTACGCTTGCCTCCTGTTTTCTACCATGACAGGCATGGATACCTTGGTTTCTCTTCCATTCGCGGCAGTTGTGGGTTTTTTGCTTGGAGTGCTTTGTTACTATGGTCTTGTCAAATATCTTTTAAAAGGTCCTATGATTGCACAGTTATTCGGGACTTTTGGTTTGATGCTTTTGCTTAGAAACCTTGCTTTATTGATATTTGGGTCGGAACCACGGATTGCCCATCATGGAATTCTGGTAGGAAGGAGCTTTGTTTTTGGCCCTGGAATCATTCTCGAGGCGACAAAGCTTACAGCCGCGGCGCTTTCTATTATCCTGTTTGTTACTGTTTCGTGGATCCTTAATCATACAAAGGTAGGAAAGGCACTGAGCGCCACGGCTTTGAATGCAGAGGCGGCACGCTACTTGGGGATCCCAACGGAGAAAATGAATGCCCTGGCCTGGGGGATTGGTGGTACCACAGTCACGATTTGTGGTGCCCTGCTGGTCAATTTCTGGCCAGTGGATCCTAATATCGGCCTGCTTTTTACAATGATAGCATTTGCCACAGTAGCATTAGGGGGATTTGGGAATGTCAAAGGAGCATTCTATGCTGGCATTATTATTGGATTTCTTATCTATATTCCCACCTTTTGGGGTGCAACGGCAGCTTTCATCGGGAACAAGACACTAAAAGGGATTCAGCTTTTTTCCTTTAAATATACCTTTGTGTACCTTGCCTATTTCTTGATTATGGTGTTCCGCCCCCATGGCCTTTTCGGGATAAAGGGGTAGTAAAGGATGGAGCTGGTTCGAAATATCTTTGACCTTTCAGACATCCCTCCTAAGGATCTAGCCATTTTTGGAATTTTCAGTCTTTTTTTGCTTGTTTTTCCATTGATCCCCCATTCCAGTTTCGCCATGGCAACCATGATCGAGTTTCTCATGTTTTCCCTTTATGGCATGGGGTGGAACACGATTGGCGGGTATGGGGGTCAAATAGATCTGGGGAAGGCTCAGTATGCTGGAATCGGTGCTTTTACCACAGCCGTAATGTTGATACGCTGGAACATTCCCTTCTGGATTTCTGCACCAGTGGGAATGATTTTTGCGATTATCTGGTCATTTATTATTGGATACCCTCTTTTTAGGTTGCGGGGACACTATTTTGCTATAGCAACGATTGCTACTTCCTTGGTGTTGCTTGATGTTTTTGAGGCATGGCCATTCGTTGGTGCAGCTAAGGGCCTGGAGCTTCCATTGAAGTCAATGCCCAATTTTTTGTACCTTCAGTTTCGAAGCGATACCTATTATTACTATGTTCTGTTATTTCTGTTTTTCTTTGGGTTCTTTTACATCAATTGGTTCAGGAAATCCCGTTTGGGTTTCCAGCTGCGGGCGATAAGGGACAATGAGGAAGTAGCACGTTCCCTGGGAATTAATGTGCATTGGTGTAAGATCAAGACCTATGCCATTGCTACCTCTTTCGTTGCGGTCGTTGGGTCCTTTCATGCCTGTTACAATTTCAATATCGATCCGGAAGATATTATGTCCCTGGATCTTTCCATCCTTATTGCCATGATGGCGATGGTAGGAGGTGCAGGATCCCTGTGGGGCCCCATCATCGGGGCCGCGGTTCTGATTCCCCTGAAGAGTTACCTTGGAAGCTGGTTGGGAGGAAAGGAAGGATTGGCGGGCTTGGATCTGGTAATTTATGCCATGATTATTATGGTTATCGCGGCCTTTGAGCCCAGGGGAATTTGGGGGATTGTGGAAAAGGCTCGGAAACGGGAGAAAGTATGAACCCAATTCTCCAGGTCCAGGGAGTAACGAAGGATTTCGGAGGGTTACGTGCCAACAACAATATCACCTTTTCTGTTAAGAAAGGGGAACTCCTGGGGTTGATCGGTCCTAATGGTGCGGGAAAGTCAACCCTTTTCAACTGTATTGCCGGCGTTTATCCTGTAACATCGGGCAGAATATACTTTGATGGTCGAGAGATTACCAACCTTAAGCCTTATCAGGTGAGCAGGTTGGGACTGGCAAGGACCTTCCAGATTTTTGTAGCATCCGGGGACCTTACGGTACTTGAAAATATTATGGTAGGGAGTTTTTTGCGTACCCGCTCAAGGAGAAAGGCGCAAAGTGAGGCGGGAGAGATACTGGAGTTTATGGAATTGAAGGCATACTCGGACCAGTGGGTTAGTGAGTTACCGGTGGCGGGGCAGAAACGTGTTGCAATGGCGACGGCTCTGGCAACTAAACCAAAGATGCTGCTTCTCGACGAGGTGGCTGCAGGCCTCAATCCAACGGAGATCGAGCAGATGATGTCTCTGATTCGTTTGATCCATTATGATAAAGGGGTTACAGTGATGTTGATTGAGCATGTCATGGAATTGGTGATGAACCTAAGCCATCGTGTGATCGTTTTAGATAGCGGTAACATCATCGCAGAAGGCTTACCTGAAGAGATTAAAAAGAATCCTGAGGTTATTAAGGCCTATCTCGGTGCCCGTTATGTCGAACGGCAACAAGAGGGAGGTTAAAGGGATTATCATGCCTTCCATCCTCCAGATAAGGGACTTATGGGTCCGCTACTCTGGGCTTCCTGTTATCCAAGGGGTTTCTTTCGAGATCAATAAGGGGGAAACGGTCTGTATTCTGGGATCGAATGGAGCGGGAAAATCGACAATCCTCCGAAGTATTATGGGTGCACAAAGGGCTTATCAAGGGGAGATCCTATTTGAAGGTCAGGATATCAGGATGTTGCCTACGGAGGAGATTGTGCGACTCGGGATTACTTATGTCCCGGAAGAGAAGATGCTTTTCGGACCAATGACTGTGGAAGAGAATCTCCTTATCGGTGCCTATATTGTTGAGGATGAAGCCAAGGTTAAGGAAAATATCGAATACGTATATCATCTTTTCCCACGACTGAGGGAGCGTAAAACCCAATTGGCAAATACCCTTTCTGGGGGGGAGCAGCAGATGGTGGCAATTGGCCGTGGCCTTATGTGCAATCCGAAAGTCCTGATGCTTGATGAGCCTTCCCTGGGCTTGGCGCCGGTTTTGGTTGACGAAGTGCTGGATATAGTCAAACGCCTTAAGGAAGAAAAGATGACGATACTTCTTGTAGAACAGAACGTTCGAGAGACCCTTGAAATATCCGATATGGGCTATGTTATCCAGACGGGACGTGTGGTTACGAAGGGAGACGCGCAGACTCTGCTTAAATCGGAGGAGGTCCGGAAGGCCTTTCTCGGATTGTAAAAAATCCAAGGAGAAAAGAGGATGCAGGAATTTTCCATTGGGATGGGGAAGGCCTGTCTCGACGATAGCCCTGATGCACGCTATCTC
Organism: bacterium; assembly: GCA_027004185.1. Classification (GTDB taxonomy): domain Bacteria; phylum Desulfobacterota; class S145-22; order S145-22; family S145-22; genus S145-22. The sequence goes on from JALTIG010000184.1 coordinate 22,720, forward strand.
TATCTCGAGATAACCAATCGTTGTAATCTTAATTGTCCGATGTGTTTCAAACAGTCCTGGATAGATGAGGAAGGAGACATGGAGATGTCCCTTTTTCAAAAAATTCTGGATGATGTCGAGGAATTCAGGGACCTGAGGATGATATATTTCGGGGGTATCGGGGAGCCCCTTGTGCATCCGGAGTTCATGCAGATGGTTCGCCTGGCAAGGGCGCGAGGGTATGCCGTTGGGGTTTCCACAAACGGGTTTCTCATAACGGACGAACTGATTAGCCAATTTATCGATCTGAGAGTGGACATCATCTATTTTTCCCTGGACGTTATCCCCCTGATGCCTACCCAGCTGGGACACGAGATCTCAGAAGATACTGCTGAAAAGCTTGCACGTCTCAGGGATATGAAAAATAAACGGGGGAGTGATCTGCCACATGTGGGGGTAGAATCAGTTATTACCATGGAAAACTATCAGCATCTCTTTGAATTAGCCAGTTATATAAAGCAATTTGAGGTTCAGACTATGATATTTTCCAACCTCCTGCCGTCAAGCAAGGTCTTTTCGGATATGATCGTGTATGATGGAAAGGTCGATCTTTCAGATCAGTTACATCAGGTTTATCTGAAATCCCGTGAAGATCGCGGGTTTCTATTAAGACTTCCAGAGCTTTCTCTCAGGAC
>JALTIG010000185.1 GCA_027004185.1 bacterium
TTTTTACACTTAAAAATGCGTATATAAATATAACATCTTTTCACATTTGTGGGTATAGGGGGGATGAAAGGTGCTGGAAATTAAGATGAGCTCGTTAAGAAGATGCCGGTGCATGAATCAAAGTAGAAAAGGGCTTATGGGATGATTATCACTAAATCATCCAAGACTAAAAATTGACGCTGTTTTTGGCATCTGTTAAACTCACTTCATGGAAATGTTTTTCAGGCAGATTCAGGAAACACTCAGAAGGGGGCATCGAGGAGCCTTGGCAACCATTGTGAAAAGAAAAGGGGCGGTGCCGAGGCGGGAAGGGGCCCATCTGTTTGTGGGAGAAAGAGGAAATCCTCATGGAACGATCGGTGGGGGTGGATTCGAGGCAGAGGTGATCAAAATCGCCACAAGGTGTGCCCAGTCTTCTATAGGGTATCTCAAATCCTTCACACTGGTGGAGGGGGAGGATCCCTCGGATATGGTATGTGGCGGGAATGTCACGGTTCTTATAGAACCCGTATCCTTGGAAAGTGAAGCCACGTTTACTTTTCTTGTGGACGCCCTTGTTCGTCATGTTCCGGTCTGTTTTATCCGCCTTCTTCTCACAGAGGACCAAGGTGATTCCAGAATTCATCTTGGCATGATGGGAGGTATCCGGTCTGATGGGAGTTATTATTTCCCAATCCCGGTAGAAGAGAACCTGAAAAGACGCCTTTTCTCTTGGGGACAGGTGGTTTTGAAAGACGGAAGCCGGACCATTCGGATGCTTGGGCCAGATATCCTCGAGCTTCCACTTTCCGCCGGATGGAATCTGGCAGTTTTTGAATCTCTCCATGTCTTTCCACGCCTTGTGATTTTCGGAGGTGGGCACCTTTCGAAGGCACTCTGTACTATGGCGAGTTTCTGCAATTTTCGTGTAGAAGTGATCGACGATAGGGAGGAATTTGCTGATAAAGCTAGGTTTCCGGAAGCTTCCCGGGTGTTTCATCTTCCCGGGTATCAGCGGATCCCAGAGATCGTAACCCTTGATACCCATACCTTTGTAGTAATCGCGACGCGTGGACATCGCTTTGACGAAGAAGTCCTTTTTCAGATCGCAGGACGTCCAGTAGCCTACATTGGAATGGTAGGAAGTCGCCAGAAGAACGCTATTGTCTTTGAGAGGCTCCGGGAGAGGGGAATCTCACAATCCCTTTTAGAGAGGGTTCATGCCCCCATTGGGTTGCCTATTCATTCGGAAACGCCGGAAGAAATCGCTGTTAGTATTCTGGCAGAAATGATTCAATCCCGGGGAGTATCACGAAATATGACTTAGGAGAAGGTTGTGGAAGGTTTTTTTCACCGAATTTATGCCATTGATCTGTCGGCGCAAGGCTTCGAGACCCAGCATGTTCCCGAAAGGGTCTATGAAACCCTTTTAGGGGGGAAGGGGATTGGGACATACCTATTGCTTACGCGCACAGAACGTTTACCCAAGGATCCCTTCGATCCGAAAAATCCCGTGATCTTTGCCATCGGACCCGTTACAGGCCTCAAGGTCCACGGAAGCAGCCGATATGGAGTTTACACCCGTTCACCTCAAACGGGGATCTATTCTGAATCGTATTCTGGGGGTCGTGTTGCCCTTTCTATGGCCGCCTGTGGTGCAGACGCTTTTGTCCTTCATGGGATCGCATCGGAACCCGTTTTTCTCGAAATCACGGATCAGAAAGTAATCTTTCACGAGGCCAATGATCTTTGGGGGATGGATATCTACGCAGCTGAGGAAGAAATGAAACGGAGAGCAGGAGATCCCCACGCAGAGCTTGTCGTGATAGGTCCAGCGGGAGAAAATAAGATTCGTTTTTCTACCATAGCAAGTGGAAAATGGCGATCGGCTGGTCGAACGGGTGTCGGCGCCGTTCTCGGTTCCAAGCGAGTCAAGGGGATTCTCTTCCATGGATCGGCTCGGAAAGATCCGGCTGACCCGGATCGGCTCGAGAGGGTATGGCACGGTTTGCTCAAAAAGGCGAGAGAGAATCCGCTGGTTGCGGCTTATCAGACCATGGGAACCCCCATGTTGGTTGGAATGATGAACACGATTGGTGGATTTCCAACGAGATACTGGTCTCAGGGGTCATTGCCCGGATGGGAGAACATCAGTGCGGAGGGGATCCAGGCCTTCTGTGACACGAGATCGCATGCCTGCCCTTACTGTTTCCTGGCCTGTGGCAAGCTAACTACCGTGAAGAATGGCCCTCATAAGGGCCTTACGATCCTTGGCCCGGAGTATGAAACCATTTACGCCTTCGGAGGGCTCTGTATGATCACCGATATAGGGGAGATTATTTATTTGAATGATCTCTGTGACCGACTAGGGATTGACACGGTGACGACAGGGAATCTCGCCGCTTTTACCATAGAGGCCTCAGAAAGAAAGGTTATCCCAGAAACTTATCGTTATGGGAATGCCAGTGATGTGGCCAAAATCATTGAAAAGATCGCTCGAAAAGATGGGATTGGGGCCCTTTTATCCGAAGGGATCCGGAAAGTCAGTGAGGCGTGGGGGCTTCAGGATATCGCGGTTCATGTCAAGGGCTTGGAGCCGGCAGGCTATGAACCCCGGGTTCTGAAGGGAATGGGGCTGGCTTATGCCACCTCTGACCGGGGTGCCTGCCACATGCGTTCTTCCTTTTACCAGGCGGAGCTTACGGGAAAGATCGCCCCTGAAGAGACGGAAGGGAAAGCCAAACTTTTCGTGGAATATGAAGACTTTTTGACCCTCTTCGACACCTTGGTCCTCTGCCGTTTTTACAAGGACCTTTTGACCTGGGAGGAACTTTCCGACATTATTCAGGGAGCCACAGGTCAAAGCTTTTCCCCCTCCGGTCTCCGGGCCGTCGCCTCTGCTGTGACCAACG
>JALTIG010000186.1 GCA_027004185.1 bacterium
CCATTATGGAGTGTGGCACGATGGACCTGAGAGATGGAAGCAGCGGCAAGAGGGACCTCTTCAATATGCTTGAAGATCTCCTTGGGATCCCGCTGAAGGTCTTCAGTGAGAATCTCCAGAACGGTTTTAAAGGAAAAACCAGGGACCTGGTCCTGTAGCCGCTGGAATTCCATAACATATGTAGCAGGGATCAGGTCGGGCCGGGTGCTTAGGATCTGCCCAAACTTTATGAACGTGGGCCCCAGCTCCTCCATAGCCATGCGAATTCTCTGGGACGTGGTCAGGGCCTCTGCCCTTTCTTCGCCGGCGGAAAGGTGAAGGATCCGTTTGCCCTGTTCGATGGTTGCCTCGATCTTCAAACGATCAAGTATGTCACCAAACCCATACTTGATAATAACCCGCAGGATCTGCTGAAATCGGCGGATGTTTTTATAGGTCTTGTCAATCCTTGGAAGCATCCTGTTTCCTAAGCCGTTTCAGCTCTCGCTTGATCTCTCGAAGGTCTTCCTTGATAAGTTCAATCTCTGAGCGGGAGGGGATATCTAGGCCAGCAAGGATCTTCCCCATCTCCCGGGTGAATTTTCCACCCCATTCCTGTCGGCCTTTTTCAAACCTTTTGGAGACTTCGTTGGCAAGGGATTTAGACCTGGTCTCCGAGATCTCCCCCTTTTCTACTAGGTCATCCACGAGCTTCTTGATCTTTTCCTCGGTCATGGCAAAAAGCCCGATCCCTGCTTTGAACAACTTATCCACGATATCCTGATTCTTTTCTTCTGGCATCTTGTTTTCTCCCTTTAACATGTTTAAGGAATACTATCACTCAGGACGGATGTGTGCAAGGTTTTCTCTTTTTTGTTTATTGCCTGTTCCTTCCCCTTTGGACTTTTCGAAAGTGGGAGCCCTTTTATTATTGAATAATAGGGGTCTTTGTGGTAAACCCACAAGGATTTCTAAACTGTGGAGGTTCGGATGAAAATCAAGGACAGCCTTAACTTACCTCAGTCTCCCATCCCTATGAAAGCTAACCTTAGCCAACGTGAGCCCGCAATGCTTGACCGATGGCAGGAGATGGCAATCTATGACAGGATTATCAAAAAGTCAAAAGGGTTGCCTAAATTTATCCTTCACGATGGTCCTCCCTATGCCAATGGCCATATCCACATGGGAACAGCCTTGAACAAGATACTGAAGGATTTTATCATTAAGTCCAGGTTTATGTCGGGGTATGATAGTCGCTATGTCCCCGGCTGGGACTGCCATGGACTTCCCATTGAACATCAGGTTGAGAAGGAGCTCAAGGCGAAAAAGATCCCGCTCATCAAGACTGACCTGCGGAAAAGGTGTCGTGTCTACGCAGAGAAGTTCATCGATGTTCAGAGAAATGAATTCAAACGCCTTGGGGTTTTTGGCGACTGGGACCATCCTTACCTGACGATGGATCTCCCTTATGAGGCAACCATCTTACGGGAATTCGCAAAGTTTGTCGCAAAAGGCAGCGTTTACCTGGGAGAAAAACCTGTTTACTGGTGCGCCTCCTGCAAAACTGCCTTGGCCGATGCGGAGGTGGAATATGGGGATCATCGGTCTTCCTCCATCTATGTCAAGTTTCCTCTGCAGTCGAAGCTCGAAGGAATACCTGGGGACGTTCCCATCTATGTTCTTATCTGGACCACCACCCCCTGGACCATCCCCGCTAATCTTGCTATTGCCCTGCATCCGGATTATGACTATTCCGTGGTCCGGGTCGGGGGAGAGCTCTGGATCCTTGCGAGTGAGCTTAGCGAACCTGTCCTTTCTAAGATGGGGATAGGTAACTACGAAACAGTCAAGATTTTCAGGGGGGCAGACCTGGAAAATCATGTCTGCAAGCATCCGCTTCTCGATCGGGAATCCATCCTGATCTTGGCGGAGCATGTCACGCTGGATGCAGGGACAGGGTGTGTCCATACAGCACCGGGTCACGGTCAGGAGGACTACGAGGTCGGGTTGAAATACAACCTTCCAGCATACGCACCGGTGGACGATGACGGACGATTTACTCAAGACGTTCCCTTTTTTGCCGGTCAGTTCGTCTTTGACGCAAATGAGGCAGTGATCGAAAAACTCAGGGAAGTGGGGTGTCTTCTTAAAGAGGAGGAGTTAACACATTCCTATCCTCATTGTTGGCGCTGCAAAAGCCCCATCATCTTTCGGGCTACGCGCCAATGGTTTATCTCCATGGAGGCAGACGATCTGCGAAAAAAGACCTTAGAAGCCATCGACCGGGTCCGATGGATACCTGTCTGGGGTCGGGACCGGATCTACAGCATGGTAGTGAATCGCCCGGACTGGTGTATTTCTCGCCAGCGATCATGGGGGGTGCCCATTATTGCGCTGCACTGCAAAGATTGTGGGGGCGTCCTGATTGATGCAGAATTGATCAACAGGGTTGCGGACGTGGTAGAAAAGGATGGCGCGGATGTATGGTTCGAAAAGGACTTGAAGGAGATCTTCAATCCCCTCCCAAAATGCCCTAATTGTGGAGGTACGAATTTCAGGAAAGAGACTGATATCCTTGATGTCTGGTTCGATTCGGGGGTCAGTCACGCGGCCGTTCTGGAAAAGCGGCCGGAGCTTGTCTGGCCGGCAGACCTCTACCTTGAGGGAAGTGATCAGCACCGTGGATGGTTTCATAGCTCCCTTCTTGTAGCTGTGGGAACCAGAGAGATGGCACCTTACAAGTCTGTTTTGACCCACGGGTTCGTTGTGGATGGGGAAGGGAAAAAGATGTCTAAGTCCCTCGGGAACATCGTCGCTCCTGAGGAGGTTATCAAAAGGTATGGGGCAGAGATTATTCGCCTATGGGTAGCCGCTGAGGACTACCGAAATGATATCAAGATTTCTCAGGAAATCCTTGGGCAGTTGACAGACGGTTACCGGCGGATCCGGAATACCTTCCGTTTTATGCTCGGGAACCTTTTTGATTTTACCTTTGCGAAAGATGCGGTCCCGGTTGAGGAGATGGAAGAGATCGATCGCTATATCCTTCACCGACTTTTCCATGTCTCACAGCGGGTTCTTAAGGCGTATGAAACCTACGATTTCCATGTTATCTATCACACGATCCATACCTTCTGCGCGGTGGATCTTAGCGCCTTTTATCTCGATGTGTTGAAAGACCGGCTCTATGTTTCCCATCCTGAGAGCCATAAGAGGAGGTCCAGCCAGACCGCCTTATATCACCTTGTCAATATTCTTGATCGGCTGCTGGCCCCGATTCTGGCCTTTACCACAGAGGAGATCTGGCAGGCCTTTCGTCCTCTGAGCCCGTTTGAAGAGGAGAGCATTCATCTGACCTCGTTTGCTCCCCCACCTAATGCATTTGAGAACCAGGCATTGGCGGATCGATGGGAACGCTTGCTTGGGATCCGACAGGAGGTTTCTAAGGCTCTCGAGGAGGCACGGAAAAACAGGGAGATCGGTCATTCTCTTGATGCCCGTGTGGCCTTAAAGGTGGATAAGAAGACGCATGACTTTCTTAAGGGTTATAAGGAAGTATTGGATGATATCTTTATCGTTTCCGGTGTCATAATCCAGGAGTCACCAGAGACCACCCTTTCTGTCGAGATCTCCCCAGCAGAGGGTAAAAGATGTGAACGCTGCTGGCATTACAAGATCGATGTGGGGTTGGACGATGCCTTTCCGACCGTTTGTGGGCGATGTGCCAAGGTTCTGCACAGGCTTTATGGATAAGGGATTACAGCCATTTCCCGCTTTGCTTGTCATGGTAGTACCGGTAGAGCCCATTTAAACGGATCAAGGCGTCGTGGGTGCCGGATTCCACGAGCCTCCCTTCCTTAAGCACCAGAATATAATTGGCCTGGCGAATCGTGGAGAGGCGATGGGCGATAACGATTACCGTACGACCGTGTAAGAGAGTTTTTAGGGCCCGCTGGATCAGGTGTTCCGTAAATGGGTCCATGCTCGCTGTGGCCTCATCGAGGATCAGGACACGGGGATCGCGCGCAAAGGCCCGGGCCATGGCGACAAGTTGCCGCTCTCCGCTAGAGATTCCCTTCCCCTCTTCCTTCAACCACGTGTTGATCCCTTCGGGCAGCCGGGTAAGGAAAGGGGTAACCTTCAGGCGTTCCAGGATCACCAGAGCCTTTCTGGGGGAGGGGTCCGGAATGCCGAGAAGGATGTTTTTCCACAAAGGCCCTGAAAAGAGTTGAACCTCCTGCTGAACCAATCCAACATTCTCCCGAAGTTTGGCCAGTGGGATTCGGGTCAGATCCATCCCCCCTATGGTGATGATTCCCCGCTGGGGGGTATAAAACCGCTCCAAGAGTGCGGCCATGGAGCTTTTCCCCGCACCTGTTGCCCCGATAATGGCTGTAGTTTTCATGGCAGGAAACGTGATATTTAGGTTTTTCAAAACCCATTTTTCATCTTCGTAGGCGAAAGAGACGTTGGAAAAGGTGATATTCCCCCTGAAGATATCTTCTGGGGCTTCGATGGTCTCCCCAGTGGAGGAAGTTTTGGAGATAGTAGGTTGGAGATCTCCCTTTGTTTCCGGTCGTTGGTCCATGAGCTGAAAGATACGTTCCGTGGATGCCATCGCAGACTGCATAATATTATACTTTTCAGAGATATCGCGGATGGGTCGGAAAAACATCCGGATATATGAGAGGATGGCTACCAGAGCTCCGAGTGACAAGGCTCCAGACATAATATCCACCCCCCCGCGCCAGAGGATAAGCGCCATGGCGAGAGATGCGATCAGTTCAATCAGTGGCATAAAGATGGCAAAGATCTTGACTTGGCGAAGATTAGCCAGGAAGGTCTGGTGATTGATGGTTTCAAAGTGCTGGTAGAAACGCCTTTCCTGGAGAAATATTTGGACGATCCGGATGCCGGATAGGGTCTCTTGAAGAGTGGCATTGATCCGACCGATCAGGGTGCGGATATCCCTGAAGACATCTCGGGCCCATCGACTGAACAAGAAACTGGTCAAGATCACCAGAGGGAGGAGGGAAACGATGTAAAGGGCCAGGCGAAACTGGATCTTAAAAAGAATAGCCAATATTCCTATCAGGATGAAGAAATCCTTAAACTGGTTGACCAGGATCGCCGTGAAGAGATCGTGAAGGTTTTCGATGTCGTTGGTCACGCGGGTTACGATCCGGCCCACAGGAGTCCGGTCGAAAAAGGCCGTTTCAAGCCGGAGGATATGATGAATGAGATCAACCCTGAGATCCTGCATGACCCGCTGTCCCATCGTTTCCAAAGCTATGACCTGGAGAAATTGGAGCAAGAATCCCACGATTAACAGCCCCAGATACAAAAGGCTCACGCCAGCCACACCCTTGATATTCCTCCTCCTAACGCGGATCAAGGTACTGAGGGGGAGCCGTCTTAACACCCGATAAGGCACAAACAGGTTTCTTTTCCCTTTGTAAAATCCCGCATGTATTGTCTCGAGGAACCTGACAACGGCTGGATCTCGGGAGATGGAAACATAAGGGATTTTTTTGATGACTCCGGTGTGAATCAGGTGGTAGCGTATGCGCGGATCCACAGCCTTGAAGGTGGTTCCGTTGATCATGCCGATCCTTTTGTTCCCCAAGGGGATGTAAGGAATCCCTGTAAGCTCGTGGGTGGGGTAGGCGGTGAGATGTACCGGGTAGGAGATCCGGACGATGTACCGGTCGATGGCTACCTTCACAAGATAGGGAAAGGAGAGATCGATTCCAGCGGTAATCAGGGCTAAGAGGATTGAAAGGAAAAACCATTTTCTATAAGGATGAAGGTAGGTATAGATCCGTTTCAGCAGCCTGATATCGTATGGTTTCCCCAGATGTCCTTCCTCGTAATATCCAAAATCCACGTTCATCACTGAGCCCTTTCCTTTCCGAAGACCTCTTGAAAGGTGATCTCCTGGATCAATCCCCGGTAAGCCTCGCTTTTTTCCAGAAGTTCCTTATGAGACCCGCTTGCCCGGATGGTACCCGAGTCCACCATGAAGATTCTGTCAGCCTGGGTGAAAGTGGTAACCCTCTGTGAGCTCATCACAATAGTCAACCGAGGATAGGAGGCATGGATCGCCGAAAGGATCTCTCGCTCCGTAGCTACATCCACGGAGGAGAAGGGAGCGTCGAGGATGAGGAAAGGCCGCCTGGAGATCAGGGCGCGGGCCAAAGCGACCCGCTGGCGCTGCCCTCCCGAAAGGGTAACGCCCTTTTCCCCTACCATGGTGTGGATTCCCTCAGGGAACCCCTGGACCTCCTCTCGAAGCTGAACCACCTCCAGAACCTCTTTCACCTCCCTTTCTGTAACTTCTCGTTGTCCAAAGGAGATATTTTCGAAGATGGTCTGAGAAAACAAGACAGGCTCTTGGGAGACGTAAGCAAAGAGACGTCGATATGCCGTTAGATCGAAACTACGTATATCCTGCCCAGACAGCGTAATATCCCCTTCCTGGGGCTCAAGGATGCGCATCAAAAGCAATAGCAAGGTCGTTTTTCCGCACCCGATCTTTCCAACAATCGCGGTTACTTTCTCCCGCTCAATAAACAGGGAACAGTCCCGGAGGATCTGCTGCTGCCGGGTGTAAGAGAACCCCACATGATCCATCCTCAAGTCTCCTTCAAGGCCTTCTCCTGGGAGAAGGTGACCGGTAGCATGGATGGAGGGTTGGGTGAAAAGGATTTCATTGATCCGTGTTAAGGAGGCCGCCCCGCGCTGAATCAGGGAGATAACCCATCCCATGGCCATCATAGGCCACGTTAGCAGCATTAGGTAGTTGGTAAAGGCAACAAAATCCCCGGGGCTGATTCGGACAAGGATGGTATCTCTTCCCCCGAAGTAGAGAACGATGACCATGCTAAGGTTTACCAAGAGCATTAGGACAGGTGCAAAGATCCCCCGGATCCTGGCCAGAAAAAGATTTTCCTTAAGAAGTTTCTCTCCTTCACTTTCCACCTTGCGTTCCTGAAAGCCTTCGGATCGGTAGGCACGGATGACTCGTATTCCACTGATCCCTTCCCGAACCGTCTCTGTCAAGGCTGAGAATTGCCTTTGAACCTTCTGGGCATGCCAGTGGATCTTCCGACTGAGTAAGGCTGTGGTTAGCACGAGGAAGGGCATGGGGATCAGTATGTATAAGGTCAGGGATCGACTTATCCAGATCATGAAGAGAAGGGTTGCGGACCCCAGAACAATAGCATCCATGAGCCCGACCATGCCGAACCCAAATGAGATTCGTATCATCCGGAGGTCGTTGACCACTCTCGCCATGAGATCCCCGGAAGGGTGACGCATGAAAAACTCCTCAGACATGGAAAGGATGTGGCGATACAAGCGATTTCGAAGATCCTCCTCGATACGTCGGGTTGGGGCCATCATTGAGATACGCCATATATATTTAAGTCCCCCGATTCCAAGGGCAAGTAGGAGGATCCATAATGCATATTCCAGGAGGATGCCGCCTGTAGCTCGACCAGTGGTCAGGTCATCCACCGCCCGCTTGATGATAAGAGGGATGTAAAGCTGGAGAGAGTCAACCACTGCGAGGGAGGAGATCCCCAGGATCAGCCATGCCTTGTAAGCTTTGAAATAGGGGTAGAGAGTCTTAAACGATCGGAGGCCGTTCAGTCGCCTGTATTGTTCCTGATTCTTTATCACCTGAGTTTTATAACCCTTTCGTTCTCACTTAGTTCCCCAGGACAGGGAAGGATAGGGAGTTTTGCATTTTCCAGCTTTCCTTCCCCACTGCCGTGGGGGATTGCATTATCTTTCTTACACATTAATGAAAAGGAAATCCATACCTTACTGAACATATTAAAAAAGATAAAGGATATGCGGGAGATCACGTATTTTCGGTATAGTTTCTTGGGGAAGAGGCAGGCTTTTGGAGATATTTCAGCCAAAGAAGCAGGCGTATTTGTCCTCGTCCACCACCGACAAAAAATCCTCGAATCGCTTCACCTCCGGGACAGGGTCATACCGATGCCATTTCAGGTCAGCGCGCTGCCAGTAGATCCTCCAAACGCCTCTTGCCCTTACAAATGTTGCTTTGGCGAAAGGGGTTTTGATGATTTTTTTGGGGTCTCTCCAGTATGGGCGGATTTCAAAGATCTCTACACTCTGCCCTGAGATCCGATAGCCAAGATCCAGTTTCTCCCGAATGTGTCCAGGTGGACGGCGCTTTTCCATGAACTTTGCGATTGCCTTCTCGCATCTCTTAATTTCAAACTCACTCAGGGCCATAATGTCTTCTTGGAGGTTCTGTTAATAGGGAAACAACCAAAGATTGCTGTTAGGGGCCTTACGGCTGCGCTGGTGAGCAACCCCTTCTTTTCCACTATCTGAACGGTTTCTTGATGTGATTTCATATTGTCCCTTTTATTATTTTTTACAGAGGATTTGTCAAGGCTTGGGAGTTTTTAACAGGATTCCCCTTTCTTTCTCAATTATTTCATTTGAATCAATTGCGTTTAAAAGCCTATTTCGTAAAAAGTTATAGAATTACTAAAATTTAACTTGACAAATGCCTTTTTTGTAATATTC
>JALTIG010000187.1 GCA_027004185.1 bacterium
AGAGATGGATATCCTTATCCGGGTTCTCCGCTTCGAGAAAGAGCAGTTGCGCGATCACCACGTTAGCGACTGAATCATCAATGGGTGACCCAAGAAAGATGATCCTTTCTCTTAATAGCCTGGAGTAGATATCGTAAGCACGTTCTCCCCGTCCATCCTGTTCAACAACAATAGGAATGAGTGTGCTCATGGTATAATAATTTTCCCTTTCTTTTCGGTTTTCTCGTGGGTGTTCTCCAAGCTATTTTCCTGCTCGTTAGTGTCTTCACCCTCTCGAACCCATTCTACCATAGCATGTTCTCTCAGGTAAGCAAGGGTTTTGTTCCGAAGCAATTCGTCTTTCAGAGACTCCATCTGTTTCTGGTTAGACTGGTAGATGTTGCGGACCCGTTCGGCAGGGATTCCAGTGCTTTTCCCTATCGATTCAAAATGTGCGATGAGATCAGGTTCTTCAACGGTAATCTCCTCCTTCTTAGCGATTTCGTCCAGGAGGAGCATCGACTTTACCTGCCGTTCAGCCAGATCTTCAAAGACCTTACGTTGAGGGTGTTTGTTTAAGGGAATTTCCTCGACTGGTTGTCCCTGGCGTTTCTGGTCATCCTGGAATTTTTTAAGGAGATACTCTGCCTGCTTTGAGATCCAGACTTGAGGAACTTCAAAATCGAATCGCTTGATGAGAAACGTTAGGATCTGCTCTTCAATCCACTCCCGATTTGTTTCCTCTCGCTCCTTTTCAATCTGCTCCTTGACAAATTGTCTGAATGCCTCAAGGGTTTCGTAATTACCAAAGCCTTTGATGAAATTTTCATTGACCTCTGGAAGTTCAAGCCGTTTTATTTCCTTGATGGTGATGCTAAAAGATGCCTCTTTCCCAGCGAGATCCTTGTCGGAAAATTCCTCGGGGTAGATCCGGGTAACGTGCCGCTGCTCTCCTGCCTTGGCTCCTTTCAGGGCCTCGTCAAACTCTGGAGAGGACTCAGGGCTTCCCAGCTTGAGTATGACATTCGTCTTTTTCCCATTTTTGAGAGGTTTCCCACCAATAGTCTCTTTATAGTCTATAATCAGATAGTCCCCCTCCTTTGCCTCATACCCCTCTTCGGTTACCACAAGTTTACTCTGCAGGTTCCTAAGGTGTTCTATTGCATTGTCTATATCTACATCCAGGACCTTGATCAGGCGCGATTTGACGGGAATTCCCTTGTAACCTGACATCTCAGGGAGGTTAGGAACCACCTCAACCATAGCTTTGAATAGAAAATCCCTTCCCTCCTGGAGACCATCAAAATGGATTTCAGGAGTAGAAACAACTGGGATCTCGTGCTTTAGGAGGGCTTTTTTGTAATGTTCAGTTACCAGATGGTTTTCCGCCTCTCTGATAGCGTATTCCCTGAAATGTGCCTTGATTACACTCTCGGGGGTTTTCCCTTTGCGAAAGCCTTTGAGTTTGACCTCTCTTCTTAGGTCCTTAAAGATTTTTGAAAGGGTTTTATCTACTTCGTCAGCCTTGACCACAAAGGAAAGTTCCCGCTTTACCGGGCTGACTTCTTCTATTTTTACGTCCATTTCTTTCCTTTCCGCATGGTGCGAGAGAGGGGACTCGAACCCCTACGGGTATCCCGCTGGATCCTAAGTCCAGTGCGTCTACCAGTTCCGCCACCCTCGCCCGAATGCCTGATAACTTTTTCACTCTCCAATATAGACACATTCCTTGTTTCTGTCAACAATCATGGATAAAGGGAGGGAATTCTTCATTCAAAAGGGGGGTAACTTTGAAAGAGATGACTTTTGCTGTATAGGTAGAATCGCGGTTAAAAGACCCAAAAGTAGAGTAGAATATCAATTTTGATCTTCGGGGTACATTAATTACTTTCAAGGAAGATGTAAATATGTTATACAAAAAGTGATGCGCTATAAGTATTTTAGATTCATAAGAAATGAGAATCTCTTTATCGTACTGTTGGCAATTGGCGTTGGACTGCTGTCGGGTGTTGGGGCAGTTGGGGTTCGCTTTCTGATACGGTTTTTTCAGAGGCTTTTTTTTGGGGGGAACGGGATCAATCTTCTGGAACCCCTCATGCATCTTCCGTGGTGGTACAAGGTTATCGCGCCCGTCATTGGAGGCGTAATTATTGGACCGATTATTTACAGGTTCGCACGTGAGGCAAAGGGACATGGTGTACCGGAGGTGATGCTGGCGACCCTTCTGCAAGGTGGGAGGATCCGACCCCGGGTTGCCTTCATTAAAGCCCTGGTTTCTGCTCTCTGTATCGGTTCCGGAGGATCTGTCGGCCGAGAAGGTCCCTTGGTACAGATTGGTGCCAGTGTTGGATCCAGCCTGGGGCAACTCTTTAATCTTACGGAAAAACAGGTTTCGACACTGGTTGCCTGTGGGGCTGGGAGTGGGATTGCCGCAGCCTTTAATGCTCCCATTGCAGGGGCTCTTTTCGCTGTTGAAATCATCTTGGGGGATTTTGGTGTTTCAGCATTCAGTCCCATCGTGATTTCCTCTGTCATGGCGACCCTTGTTTCCCACTATTTTGAAGGAGATTTCGCAGCCTTTCTGGTCCCACCTTATAAGCTCATCAGTGCCTTTGAACTGATTCCCTATACGATTTTAGGGGTGTTGGCAGGGTTTGTCGCCCTGGGATTTATCTGGGTTCTTTATTACAGCGAAAATGTTTTTGAGGGGTGGTCATTCCCAGAATGGCTGAAACCAGCTGTCGGTGGGCTCATCATCGGGGGAATGTCTCTTTGGGTTCCAAACCTCTTTGGGGTGGGGTACGAAACCATTAACGAGGCACTGCATGGAAGCTTGATGCTCTGGTTTTTACTCCTATTGATCCCAGTGAAGATCCTGGCGACTTCCATTACCC
>JALTIG010000188.1:0-1445 GCA_027004185.1 bacterium
ATGCCATACGGCTCGACCAGGAGGCAATTGATACAATCCGGAAAGCCCATCTACATAAAAAAGTTGCAACTACCATCTTTTTTGAATCGAACGGAGGGCAAACCAAAGATGATGCCAGCCTTCCAGAGATTCGTCTCGCTGTAGCTGGGCCGAATGTTGATATTGGAAACATAGAACCTGTCCTGGATGAGCTCTCCGAGGCATGTTACTATCTTGAAATAAGACAAAATCGATATCGATTTAGCCTAAAGGAAAATTTGAATAAAAGGTTTGCTGACCGAAAGGCCAATGTAAAGACTCCGGATGTGGTAAATCGCATTCATGAGGAAATCCAAAAAATCTTTCCCGCGAGTGAAGGGGTGGAAAGAATATTCTTTCCCGAAAAGAGTGGCCAGATTCCTGACCGGCCTGTTGTAACATTTGTTATTTTGGATCCAGATCAATCTATTCAAGATGCACCGGAAATCCGGAGTGCGATTGAGACGATGACAAAAGAATATGGTAAATCCGCGAGGACATATAAGAGTGCTCTTATCTGGATAGTTCCAGAATCAGGAGAATCATTGCGGGAAGAAGCCCGGAAATTGATTGCATGGGAAGATATCAAGAACGAAGGATTAAATTTGGACGACGTGCAGCAGAGACAGTTAGAAACAAACATCAAAAGGGCGAAACGCGACCTAAAGGAAAGCATTTGGCGAGCATACAAGAATGTTATGTATCTTGATAAGGATAATCAGATTGAAACTTTGGATCTTGGATTGGTCACTTCGAGCGCTGCGGAATCGATGACCCGATATGTTTTATCCGCACTGCGCCAGAAGGATATTGTTGTAAAAGAAGTTCCCCCTCGATTTCTCGTTAGGAACTGGCCTCCCGCGTTTATTGAATGGAGCACAAAAGCTGTGAAGGACGCATTTTTTGCTTCACCGAAATTTCCACGGCTTTTGTTCCCCGAAACGATTAAACGAACAATTGCTCGGGGTGTTACTGAGAGGCTTATTGCTTACGTTGGAAAATTAGCAGATGGGAAATATGATCCTTTTTTGTATAAAACCACGATTGATCCCTCCGAAATTGAAATATCCCAAGATCTTTTTATAATAAAATCCGATGTGGCGGAAAAACACATTGAGCCGCCCAAGCTCTCGCATTTACTAATTTCTCCTGAAAATGTAACGATGAAACCCGAAGCAAAACAAACATTTTTAGTTGAGGGCGTTGATCAGTTTGGCCGTAAAATCAAACTGGACCATCTCGAATGGGAAGCTACGGGTGGAGTGATTGATTCTAACGGTGTGTTTACGGCGGGACCTAACTCAGGGAGCTTCATCGTTTCCGTTAAAGCTGACGATATAGTTTCTCATGCAACAGTAACAATCAACAAAGAGCAAGTAGAAGAACCTGGCTCCAGTTATGCGCCTTCCTCTCCAAAAAAACTAAGA
>JALTIG010000188.1:1455-2849 GCA_027004185.1 bacterium
TAATAGCCTTTATTTTATGGTTAATTACGATATTTGTAAATGATATTGCTAAAATGAGTTGACAATCTTAAAATCAACATGGGTTGTGCCATCGTATCTGAAAGGAAATAAAATTAGTATATTTGACAAACCCACCCCACAGGTCTAACATTCAGATATCCAGCCTTCAACCCTAAACAGGGAGGCTAAAAATGGAAATCATGAAAATGCTGGAAAGCATCTTCCTTATCTTCTTTTTCCTCGCGGGGAAGGATGTTTTCGGGAAGTAGTGTTTTTCCTTCATATTTTTTAAAATGCGGCTGAATGGCGTAAAATAAGGCAAGCGTCAGGTTTCAATGAAATTTCCGAATGCTTTCAGACAGGGGAGGGGTTGAGATGAAAGCTCTGGTAAGAATATTAGGTGTGTTCTTTGCGATACTATTTCTTGTGGGTGTTGTCACCGGCCAGGCGGGGGAGTTGCGGCGGCAGCCCTATAGCCAAACGCCCACGTGGAATTACACGGACAATTGCGGAAACTCGACAACAATCCGCGAGCACCCTTACAGCATGACGCCCACGTATGACTGGAGTGACAGCCAGGGGCATTTTGGCAGCTGCACGCAACGTCCTTACAGCATGACTCCGACCTGCGATTGGAATGATAATATGGGAAACAACGGAACAATTAGCAGGCGCCCATACAGTATGACGCCGACCTACGACTGGAACGATAATCGTGGCAACTTTGGGACCATAACAGAAAGGCCCTACAGTATGACGCCCACGTTCGATTTCAATGACAACCGGGGCAACTTCGGCACTATCCAAAAACGCCCCTACACCCTCACGCCTACCTGGGACGTGAATAAATAAATGGATGAGATGGGTTTTTTGAGGGTTTTTAAATCTCTTTTCAGTTAATTAAAAAGCTGGCTACTTGTTATAAGCATCCAAAAACTCCTCACGACTGATATCTGCCTGTGTGCAAATAAGTCTCAGCGTGGATGCTTTAATATGAGAATGGTTCGGCATTGTTAAAGGTGTTTTGGAACCATCCTTGTTTATCCGAATCATTGAAATATGTTCTTTTTCTCTCACGATACGGAAACCTAATTTTTCAAACGCCTTAACAACCTTCCTTTTGGGCGCGTCAGCAGGAAACTTTGGCACGGGAATTATATTCTTGCTTCAGCGACAAAAGCTTCCAAAATTGGCGGATCAATATCAAGAACCTCGTCGCCAAAGGTTTCTATGTGGAACTTGATTGCTGAAGTTACATCTTCAAGGGCTTTTTCATAGGAGTCCCCCTGCCCAACAACAATACCCTTAATCCCGAGTGGATAGGCAACGTAGCCATCAGGATGTTTCTCAACGATGATTTTATACTGTTTCATGGGGGATGGCCTCCTTCAAAG
>JALTIG010000189.1 GCA_027004185.1 bacterium
ACTCTTCTCCAGACCTCTTCGTTATGTCACCCTCAAAGGACGCCAGAACTATCTGTGTAAACGTCGACTATCCCGCTTTAAAAAAAACCCCCTCTTTTCCTTTGTGGAGGAGGCCTCATTATACAAGCCATTTCTTGCGTGGAGTCAAGAAACGGAAATGGGAGACAGAGAAGAACTGGTCAACTTTCCGGAGCACCTTGGTTTTTGGGAGGAGGTCAATTCAAAGTCCGATCTCTGTATTGGTACTCAATGTCCTTTTTTCAAGGAATGTTTTATCACACGCCTGAAACGTGAAGCCGCAAAAGTAGATCTGTTGATCGTCAATCATCATCTTTTCTTTTCTGACCTGGCACTCAGGCAGAAGGCTCCAGCCGAGGTTTTACCTGACTATGATGGTGTTATCTTTGATGAGGCGCATAGGATTGAAGCAACCGCTACCCTTTTTTTTGGCCATCAGATCGGGTACGGACAAATGGAGGAACTGGTTAGGGATCTTGAACGCTGGAGCAATGCCAAGAAGATCGGGCTAGCACCGGAACTTGAGCGCCTTTCGAGGAAAATGGCCCGGTTCTTTTCCTTTTTCAATCCTGAATCGGATCGGTTTCCGCTTGAACTGACTCGGATCTCTGAGGAATGCTTTGAAGCTGGGAGGCAGATTCTGGAAGGGCTCGAACACCTTACCCTTAGGTTACATAGAGAGAGCCTATCCGGAGACACAGAGGGTGAAGATGAAGCCTTCCACAAAAGAATCATAGAATTACAGGAGGGGATTGGTGTGTTTCTAAGCCCCCCTAAACCTGATTTTGTTTACTGGGGTGAAAAAAGAAAAAGAGGGGTCCTTTTGCATGCCTCTCCCGTGGAGATTGGAAATATCCTGCAAGAGGCCCTCTATGCACAGGTTCATTTTACCATTTTTACCTCTGCAACGCTCTCGGCGGGTGGCAGTTTCTCCTTTGTTCAAGACCGTCTGGGGGTTCCGGAAACGGCCCGAACCTTGATCCTTCCTTCCCCCTTTGACTATGAAAAACGGGTAAAGATTTTTATACCGAAATCCTTTCCTGTTCCAGGCACACAAGAGTACGAAATAGCACTCCCAGACCTTATACGGGAAATTATTATCCTCAATGGTGGGCGTACTCTGACGCTTTTTACAAGTTATCGGCAGATGCGTCGGGTCTATGAACGAATCCATAAATCAGTACCCTACCCCCTCTTCCTGCAAGGGGATCAGCCACGTTCAGAGCTCCTAAACATGTTCAGAAAGGAAGAAGAAAGTGTTCTTTTCGCTACCGCAAGCTTTTGGGAAGGTGTGGATGTACCTGGGAACTCTCTGACAGCGGTGGTTATCGACAAACTCCCGTTTTTTGCTCCAGATGACCCATTAGAGATAGCAAGAATGAAGGTCATAGAGAAGAGGGGGAAAAATCCCTTTTTCCAATACCAAATTCCACGCGCCATCATTTCTCTAAAACAGGGGTTAGGAAGGCTGATGCGCCACAAAAAGGACCGTGGGGTCCTCGCAATCCTGGACAGCCGAATCTATCGGCGGTCTTATGGAGGGATGTTTTTAAAGAGCCTGCCACCGGCTGAAATTATCCATTCTCTTGAGGAATTAAAGGGATTCATCGGGTGTTTCGGCTGATTTTTCAACGAAGGCATATGCGCTATGATTGTGAATGCTTTCAAAATTTTCTGCCTCGACTGTGAACCACGTAATATTATCGTCCATGGAGAGCTTTGAGGCAATCTCCCGTACAATATCCTCAACAAACATGGGGTTGTCGTAAGCCTTCTCAGTAACGAATTTTTCGTCAGGCCGCTTCAGGACAGAATATACGTCACAACTGGCAGATTTCTCAATGAGGGTAATGATGTCTTCAATCCAGAAAAACTTTTTAAAGCGGATATTGACCGTTACGATGCTTCTTTGATTGTGGGCTCCATAGTCCGAGATCTCTTTGGAACAGGGGCAGAGGGTTGTTACAGGTACAACAATTCCTACGTAAAAATCTTCCTGTTCGTTACTTGAACCGCAGAAACGACAGATGTATTCCATCAATCCTTTGGCGTGCGTCACGGGGGCCTCTTTTTCAATAAAGTAAGGAAACTCAATTTCCAGATGGGCGCTTTTCGCATCCAGGGTCTTTTTTATGTCATCGAGAATCCTTGAAAAATTGCGAATGGCGATATCTCCCCGGTAGGTATTCAGGATCTCTACGAAACGGCTCATGTGGGTACCCTTGAAATGCTGTGGCAGGTCCACGTACATATTCACACTTGCTACGGTATGCTGGATGCCATTCTTTTTATCACGCACCGTGATAGGATAACGGATGTTTTTTACACCGACCTTCTTGATACGGATGTTGCGGTCATCTGGAAGATTCTGGATATCTACCAGGTCTTCCCCCAGGTATTTGTTTGCTGAATGTTTGACCTTCATTTCATATACCCCGCGCACGAGTCACGCGATTCCCAGGCGTTGACTCGATAAATGGAAACTGGTTCATTCTTAAGGTAGCCTTCCAAGGTGTGGAAGATATACCGGGCAATGACTTCTGAAGAGGGGTTCTGGTCACGAAAGTAGGAAAGCTCATTTAGGTTCTTATGGTCCAGCGTATCCAGAACCTTATCAGTCAGCTCTTTGAGTTTTGAAAAATCTAACGCCATGTTTCCCTCCCCAAGCCCTTCACGGCGCACTATGACCTCCACCTTCCAGTTGTGACCGTGGAGTGCCTCGCATTTCCCATTGTAGTCTTGAAGGAAATGGGCAGCTGAAAAGAAACGAACGATTTTTATTTCATACATGGGGTTTCTTCTCCTGCATGGGTTCTGAAATAGGAAGGGATTATGGTTTCTTACAAAGGATGATCTGAATATCCATCACGTTAGTTCCCGTTGGGCCGGTTTTTATGAGATAGCCCAGTTGGTCAAGAAGGGGGTAGGCATTATTCTGGGAGAGGTACTCGTGGACGTTCAAATGATGCTCTCTGGCCGCCTTCATAAGGTGGCCGTCAGCGACTCCTCCCGCGGCATCTGTAGGACCGTCCGTTCCGTCTGTTCCTACGCTGGCTATCAGGATATCATCCACTCCCTCAATCTCCACCCCGGCTGATAGGGCGAACTCCTGGTTTCTTCCGCCCTTTCCATTCCCGTGTAGCGTGACAGTGGGTTCACCTCCTGAGAGGATACAGGCGGGCGGCGTGACCGGTTGGCCGGAGACGGTTAACTGTTTCCCGATCGCAGCAAAGTACTTGGCGATCTCGCGAGCCTCCCCACAGGCTCCGTGGGTGAGGATCAGGGAATGGTACCCCAAATTCCTTGCCTTGTTCGCGGCAGCGTCCAGAGCGATCTGGTTTGAACCGATAAGATAGTAGAATACCGACTTAAATAAGGGATCCTGGCTTGTTGGAGTTTCTCCAAGCGTTCCCCGTGCCCCCCGCTGAAGATGTTCCAGAACACGTAAGGGAACCTTGCCCGTCAACCCATAGGACGAAAGGATATCCAGGGCTTCTCTAAAAGAGGTGTCGTCCGGGGCAGTTGGCCCGGATGCAATGGAAGAAATGTCGTCTCCGATGACATCAGAGAGAATCAGGGTGATCACTTGAGTGGGCGCGGCCAACCTGGCCAGGTGCCCACCCTTGATAGCGGACAAGTGCTTTCTGACTGTGTTCATCTCTTGAATGGTAGCCCCGGAGGAAAGGAGAAGTTGGGTAACCTGCTGTTTCTCTTCCAGAGAGATGCCGGGAGCGGGTGACACAAGGAGGGAAGATCCTCCACCTGAAATCAATACAAGTACCAGATCTCTGGGACTTGTATTGCGGAGCAAGGTTTCTATCTCTTTCGTTCCTTCAAGCCCCTGTTGATCCGGGACTGGATGCCCCGCTTCAATCTGGCGAATCTTTTTCAGGGGGGAGACGTAGCCGTATTTCGTGATGATGATCCCATCTCCAATGATTTCCCCGAGGATCTCTTCTACGGCCAGCGCCATTTTAGACGCTGCCTTCCCAGCACCTACCACATAGAGAGAACCCTTTGAAAGGTCGTGGGAAAATGCCATGGGTTTCTCCGGATGAGCCGCTTGGAAAACTCCCTTCTCGATGGTGAGCGTTTGCCCGTCGAAGGCAACCGCAGCCTTGACCGCATGGTAGGGATCAACAGCACGGATGGCTGTCATGAAAATCTCTTCCATATCATTGTACAACGGGTGCATTCTTTCTTACCAGCAAATCCTTTGGATTTCTTTTTTTGCTTTTGCGTATCACTGTAGGGGGCGAAATGTCAAGGTAGGTATTTGGATTGGACTTCCGGGATGTTCTATGATATATTTTTTGTGGGGTTCAGCATGAAGTTCAGCGTATGTCTCAAAAAAGAGATTGGTCTTTTATCTTTTATTATATTCTGGACAGGGGTAACAGCTGTAATGAGCTGGGGGGCGATTTCTCCCCAAAGGAACAGGGGAATTTCCGGGCTGGATCAGGAGAAAATACCTAAGATCGCCCAAGCAAAAGGGGTGTTGCTTAATTTCGAAGACGCGGATATCCGGACCATTGCACGTTTTGTGGGAAAGTTGACAGGTCTGAATTTTGTTGTTGATGAATCCGTCAAGGGCTCGGTGACCATTGTTTCGTCACATCCGATTCCTTTGTCGAAGGTCTACCCCATCTTTCAAGTTGTTTTACAAAGCCATGATCTGACAACAATAAAACGCGGCGGCGTTATCGAGATCCTGCCTGTGAAACTGGCCTCTCGGAGAAGTATCCCAAATTATGCAAAAAGTCCATTTATTACCCGCTTGTTTCAGCTCTCCTTCGCCGATTCAGACAAGGTTCTGACAACGGTGAAACCCCTCATCTCCGAGGGCGGGAAGATCATCTCCTATCCCGATGCAGGGATCCTGATCATCTCGGATTACAGAAACAACATTCGGCGTATTTCAGGGATTATCCAAAGGCTGGATCAGGCGCGTGCAAAGGTTGAGTTCGATGTTATTCCCCTCCATTTCGCTTATGCCAAAGAGCTTACCCAAGAGATCACTAAACTCTTAGAGATGCCTGCTGAGAGGAGGCGGCTTTATCGGTTGGCCTTTGCAAGAGGAAGAACCAAGGAAAAACTTGAATGGCAGAATGTCCGGCTGGTTCCGGACGAGCGAATCAATGCCATTTTGGTGATGGCTCCCCGCCGGGAAATGATGGAAATAAGGGCCATAATACAAAAGTTGGATGTTCCACCAGAAAAGGATAAAGAGAGAATCCATGTTTACTATCTGAAGAATGCCGTGGCGGGGGATTTGGCAAAGGTTTTGGTAAATATGTTTACCTCTGGGAACGCTGTCAAATCTCTGAAACCTGTCATCGGGGGTGGAGCGGTTCCCAAACGAGCGGTGACAGGACGGGTGATCATTACGGCGGACAAGGCAACCAATTCATTAATTGTCAATGCCTCCCCAGCGGATTACCCCGTTATTGCTGGGGTGATAAAAAAGCTGGATGTTCCCCGTCCTGAGGTCTATGTGGAAGCGGTAATCATGGAAGTCTCTGAACAAGAGATGGAGAAACTTGGAGTACAGTGGTTTGTAACCGGCAAAACAACCGTTGGGAATCGGAGTGTTGGGGTAGTGGGAAGCTCGGGCAATACATCCGATATCTATCCCTTTTCATCCACTCTGGCGACAGGCAACCTACCCGGCAAGATGCCTGAAGGGATGATCATGGGCATGCTGGGAGAGAACATCTCGTTCGGAGGTGTTACCTTTCCGTCCCTTGGGGCGATGGTGGCAGCGCTAAAGAACAATGCTGGGGTGAATATCCTCTCGACCCCCCATCTTTTGACAATGGACAACGAAGAAGCTGAAATCGTTGTGGGAAAGAATGTACCCATTGCGACCCAAAAGATGGTAACCGGGGAGGCTGGATCGGCCGGGTTGAATCAGAGCTTTCTGATTGAGCGGAAGGACCTGGGGATTACACTGAAGCTGACACCGCAAATTACCGAGGGAGATATGGTACGACTCTCAGTTTATCAGGAGGTTTCTGGAATATTACCCAGCGATACCCAGAGTGATCTGGGTCCTACTTACACCAAACGTTCCACAAAAACGGTGGTAGCTGTTAAAGACGGCAAAACCGTGGTTATCGGGGGCCTGATTAAGAATAATGAAACGAAGAATGTTTCAAAGGTTCCCATTTTAGGGAATATCCCCATTCTGGGCTGGTTGTTCAAATACCGGAAAAAGGGGATAGAAAAGACAAATCTCTTGGTCTTCTTAACCCCGAAAATCATCCGGAACTATAATGCGCTGGCAAAGATTACATCGGAGAAAAGGAAGCGTATGCAAGAAAATACTGCCGGTGCCCAGAAAGAGGATGTCCCTCCCTTTTGATTTTTACTCTCTATGGAAAGGATCACCTTGCACCAGAAAGAACGGTTGAGGGAACTTATTCCTCCCACCTTTGCACGTCATAACCGGTTGGTTCCCCTCGAGCTCACTTCTGAGATTCTTGAAGTCGGTGTGCATGAGACTACACAAAGTGAAATCATTAACTTGATCTCACTTAAGTTAAAAAAGCGGGTGATTCCCCACTTCCTTCCGGAGGCACAGATTCTGGAACTACTCCAGGAGGTTTACGGGGATTCAGAGGGAGAGGCAGAAGAGATTATTCAAGATTTAAGCTCCCTTGATGATGGAGATTTCACCAAGGACCTGGAAAAGATGGAAGACCTCCTGGAGTCGGAAAGCGAAGCCCCCATTATCCGACTATTGAATCGCCTTATGGCGACAGCCGTGCGGATGGGGGCGAGCGATATTCATTTGGAACCGTTTAGGGAATACATGCGCGTTCGTTACCGGATTGATGGGGTTCTTTATGATCGCCTGAAGATCCCTTCTCGGCACCAGGGAGCTGTAGTGTCACGCGTCAAGGTCTTGTCCAAGCTCAACATTGCCGAGAAGCGCCTGCCGCAGGATGGTAGGATACGCTTGAGGGTGGGGCCCAAGGATGTAGATATCCGGGTCTCTACCCTTCCCACGGCTTTCGGGGAGAGGGTGGTGCTCCGGTTGCTTGATCAAACGACCCTTTTCCGAGGGCTCAAGGATATTGGAATGGCTCCGGATACGTACCAAGTCATGGAGAAGCTGATACACAAAACCCAGGGAA
This sequence comes from bacterium, assembly GCA_027004185.1. Lineage (GTDB taxonomy): Bacteria > Desulfobacterota > S145-22 > S145-22 > S145-22 > S145-22. The sequence continues at coordinate 7,158 of JALTIG010000189.1, forward strand.
TGATCCTGGTGACAGGCCCTACCGGCAGCGGGAAAACCACAACCCTCTATGCCGCTCTGGACCGGATCAACCAGCCGGGGAGGAACATTATCACGATTGAGGACCCGATCGAGTACCAGATTACCGGGATCAGCCAAATTCCTGTGAACCCTAAGATTGGTTTGACCTTTGCTAACGGCCTGAGATCGATTGTTCGCCAGGACCCGGATGTCATCCTCGTTGGAGAGATAAGGGATCGGGAAACAGCCGAAATTGCTATACACGCAGCCCTTACAGGACATCTTGTTTTCAGTACCCTTCATACCATTGATTCTGCTTCGGCCGTGACCAGGTTGATCGACATGAAGATTGAGCCCTTTCTCGTTACCTCCTCTGTGGAGGCAATTCTGTCCCAGCGTCTTGTAAGGGTCATCTGCCCGCACTGCAAGGAGTCCTATACCCCCCCGCGTGCATTGATCGAGGAATTGGGAATGAACCCGGAAAAAGACGGGTTGGTTTTCTATCATGGCACGGGGTGTGAGAGATGCATGGGAACAGGCTACCTGGGCCGAACTGGCATCTACGAACTCTTCCTCTGTGATGAAGAGATGAGAAAGGTTATAATGCAGACCTCGGACGCGAGTGAAATCCGAACCGCTGCGATAAAGCGGGGCATGCGGCGTCTCGTTGAGGACGGGGTTCTAAAAGTTCGAGAGGGGATAACTACCCTTGAAGAGGTAATCAGGGTGATTCAAGAGTAATATGCCGGTCTTTTCATACGAAGCCATTGCTGAAAATGGGAAGCGGGTCAGTGGGATTATTGATGCAGAAAGCCCTCGCGTTGCCATAAACCGCCTGAAATTGAGGCACCAGATCCCCTTAACCATCAGGGAAGAGACCTTTCACGTTAATTCACGGCCCGTATCATCCCTCTGGTCGCGCCGCCTATGGCATCGGGTGGGATTAGCGGATGTGATGGGATTTACACACCAGCTTGCTATTCTTTTACGGGCGGGGCTGTCTGTCACGGGTAGCCTGACCGCCATGATTCAGCAAGTGAGGAACCCTTATCTAAAAGGCGTTCTTACGAATATACGAGAACGGATCATAGAGGGTTCCGCTCTCCATGAGGCCTTGAGGGGATATCCTCGTATCTTCTTCTCCTTATACGTGGAGAGTATTGCAGCAGGGGAGGAAAGCGGCCGACTCAGCGAGGTGCTCGCAGGCCTTTCAGAGTATCTCAATCGCCAGATAGCCCTGAGGAATCGGTTATTGACTT
>JALTIG010000190.1 GCA_027004185.1 bacterium
ATGTTGTGAAATTAGCGAATGGTGGAGGCGGCGGGAATCGAACCCGCGTCCGAGAGTCTTTGGTATAAGTATCTACATGCTTATCCAACCTATTCATCTCACCGAACAATTGCCGGTTGGAAGGCACCTTGATCGGCATAGCCTGAAGATCTTACCTGTTTCTGCCAGGCAACGGAAACGGGGCACCCTGTCTCGATGACGCCTCTGCAAGGTCTGACAGGGGAAGACCTATGCGAGACGTGGCGGTCAGTTAAGCCGCCAGAGCGTATTCGTAGTTGTCTGCGTTTACTTTATTTCCACCAGGTTACGGACTGGCAGACCCCGACATGCAACTTATACCTCAACTACTCCCGTCGAGCCCTTTTCGCCCCCATGAGTGCGCGTTGTGCTTCACGCTCTATTGTTTTTCTACGAAGTGTCTCCCGCTTGTCAAAAAGCCTTTTGCCCTTCGCAAGGGCCAATTCTACTTTTACTCTACCATTTCTAAAATATAAGCGCAACGGAACAAGGGTCAATCCCCTCTCTTTGGTTTTCCCAAGAAGTTTCCGGATCTCCTGCTTTCTGAGCAAAAGCTTTCGATCCCTCAATGGGGCATGGTTATTATAATTCGCAAAGGGATAGGGACTGATGTGCGTCCCTATAAGATAAACCTCCCCGCTTTTGATCCGGGCGTAACTATCCTTCAAGTTGGCCTTTCCCATGCGAAGGGATTTGACTTCTGTCCCCTTTAAAGCGATTCCCGCCTCATAGGTCTCGACAATTTCGTAATCGTGCCGTGCCTTCTTGTTTTGACAGATAATCCTTATACCTTCCCTTTCAACATTTCCCATAACCAATTTTTATATCACAGAGAACAAAAAAAACGAATCACCCTTCGGGACAAATTGACAAATTGGCAGTCAAAGGGTATGAAATACTCGTTCATTCAATGCATTACAGGAGGTGAAGTATGAAGATCAAATGGTATGGACATGCATCTTTTTTGATTACCTCAGAGGAAGGGGCAACCATCATTACGGACCCGTATGAACCAGGGGCCTACGATGGCGGAATCGCCTACAAGCCTATAGAGGATGCTGCGGAGGTCGTAACGGTTTCCCATGATCACGCGGACCATAACTACGTCCAAGGGATCAAGGGCTCCCCTGTCGTGATCAAGGGTCCTGGAATCCATAAAGCCGCCGGCATTACCTTCAAGGGGATCGCCACGTATCACGACACAACCCAGGGAAGCGAACGGGGGGGAAACACGATCTTCGTCTTCACGGTGGACGGCGTCACCGTTTGTCACGCCGGGGACCTGGGGCACCAGCTTGCAGAAAATACCATCAGAGAGCTGGGAGCGATTGATATCCTTTTCCTGCCAATCGGCGGAGTTTACACCCTGGATCCAGCTGGGGCAACAGAGGTTGCTAATGCTCTACACCCCCGGTTACTGATCCCTATGCATTTCAAGACCCCAAGGTGCGGATTCCCGCTCGCCCGAGTAGAGGAATTCCTCGAAGGAAAATCCTCCGTGGAGAAGACTGGAAAGTCAGAGATTACTGCAACGAAGGACAACCTTCCTGACGCGATGCATATCATTGTTCTCGAGCCGGCGAATTAATGGTGCCCCGTGGCCTTGCTCTGAAGACCCTCATCCAACCGGATGCCATCACCGAGAGGGTCCCCAGCTTGGCAACCAGATATCAATGGGCTACAGGGGTAAATCCTTGTATATTTTGTTGCGTCCTCAAAGGGGCCTTCATCTTTGCTGTGGACCTTATCCGTCATATTAAATGTCCTCTCCGAGTAGATTTTGTCCTATTGGCCAGCTATGGAGACAATATGGAATCCGGGGGCAAAGTAAAGATTATAAAAGATGTCGAACTCTCCTTTGAGAATTGTCACGTTCTGATTGTTGAGGACATTGTTAATACGGGCATTACAATGAAATTTCTGGTTGATCACCTCAAGCTGCATCACCCAAAATCTGTCAGGATCTGTACAATGCTTGACAAAAAGTCACGGTGTGTAATCGATGTCCCGATCGATTACGCCGGGTTTACTATCAAGGATGGATTTGTCGTGGGTCACGGTCTCGATTACGCTGAATATCATCGAGAACTCTGATATCTGTATCATGGAGTCAGAACCAATATGAAAACCCGAATCCGACAGATCTTTCTCATCAGCATTCTCCTTTTTGTTCTGGCGTTCCTGCCTCCCCTTGTAAACCCAGGATGGGGCAGTCACGACCGATGCAAACTGCATCTTCTCACCTGTGGAGAGTACTTCTACGCGTTGAAGGACGCCATAGACGGCGCAAGACATTCCATTTTTATCGCCATCTACCTGTTCAAAACGAGTCCGTACCCCACCAATCGGGCGACAATAATCATGAACACACTTATCCGGGCTGCCAGGCGTGGTGTGAAAATCACCCTTATCATGGAACGCAGCGATGACCCGGAGGACTTCATCAACAAGGAGAATTCCAGAACGGGACTCCGACTGCAACAGGCAGGAGCCAGGGTTTTCTGGGACAGGCCAGATCGGAAATTGCATATCAAGGCGGTGATCATTGATCACCATCTGGTCTTTATAGGGAGTCATAACCTGACACACAGTGCCATGAAGTATAATCAGGAAATGAGTTTGGAAGTAAACGACTCCACGCTGGCCAACTTGATGATTAAGACCCTTTCCAAATTTCCTAAAACCCCGTTCAGAGCGATCAAGTGAAGCGCTTTTCTCTCTTAGCTGGATTCATTTTCCTGCTCATTGCCTGCGCCCCTCCCCCTCATCGCCACCCCCCTAAACC
>JALTIG010000191.1 GCA_027004185.1 bacterium
TTCTTCTACCTGCTGTAATGGAACGTACCCGAGACGATTTTCCGGGCGGTTCCGGTTGTGGATTAATCGTGCGGGATGCAGTTGGCATGATTCGCATTGTCTGTGCCAATGCAGCAGCATGAGAAGGATTCGTCAAAATTTTAAAAGGACTCCATTGCGTCCAGGGGGTTTTGTGATTCGCCCGAAACCTGACCTGATATTCACCTGGATTTTTAAGAGAAAAATTCAGAGTAGTTATGCCGTTTGTCCGGATAAAAGTGTGATCAGATTTTTTAATTATCCGGTATGGTTTGCCGACAGCTGCACGATAGCGTAATTCAAATGGAATTCTGTTGAATGGTGTATTTTTTACGGCAATTTTAACCTTCTCTGATTGGCGATAAGTGCGAGGGTGTGGCATAATTACAAGTGGCATGCTTGCATGCTTTATCTGCTTTCCTGGAGGTTCCGGCTGCGGATTGATGCTGTTTTTTTCAGTTCTGCCGGAAAGTTTTCCTTTTTCCGATTTCGCTGCCTGGATATCCTTTCCCGGGGATGTCACCTTTAGAGAAGAAGGGATAGCACTTTGTTTGCCAACAAATTCCGGCTTCAGATCTAAATTTGGCGTATTCAGAGATGCCTTTTGGGAAGACCCGGGAGCAATCGGTGGCACACCCAGAATAGGTTTCTGCCCTGGAATGAACGACTTCTGTTGCAGGGAGATTTGGGATATTTTTTGATCTTTTGTGATGACTTTATAGCTCAGCCAAGGACTCAACGCACTGTTATCCCAGTCGTTGTCGATGAGCGAGGTTCCCACTCTCACTCTATAATCGCCGATACCATAAGGTTTAAGATAACGGACGAGGTCATCTTTGGAGTAGAAAGTTCCAAACCATTTCTCAACGTTTTTAAACGCATTCTTGCTGTACAATTTACGTTTTTCCAGTTCAAAAGAAAAATATTGTGCCACCGGACTGTGCTGAAATTTAAGAATAATGGGTTCTCCCTCTTGAAAAACCTCTTTGTCCTGAGGTGACAAAATGACCGGTGCTGTGGGAAGCATGCCCTCAGTAGCACTCTTGTCAAGTTTCAGATTTTGCACCGATGCGGTATCAACAGTGCCAACCTCAAAAACCCGTGGCGAACTGACGTGGGAGGAATTATTGGAATAATTGGCAATGACAACCCATTTCCCTTTGTCCAGCATATAACTGGTACTGACAATACCAGGGATTGTGTTCAAGCTTATTCTTTCGACTGGAACAACTTTGCCGTTTTTGTAGAACATAAGTGTTATTTCCTTATTGTCCTTACGCTTAACTTGTATCCAGACTTGTTGCCCTTCAAGAAATTTCTGATGTTCTTTGGGTTCGACAATGATGGGATAGCTTACATTGCCAGGGTCTTCCATTTGATAATCGGGATTATTTGAAGGCAAATGTACCTTGAAAGAACGATTGTCTTCATATGAGGGTTGGCAATATTCCTGGACAGTAAACCTGGCGTTAAGGGTAACGACTCCGCTGGAGATGCCCGCTTTTGCAAGAAGATTCTTCACCGGCAGCGAGGCAGTAAATTGATCCACTCCCGCACTGCCTATGCTCCAAGTTCTATCTGTTATCGACATCCCGTCATTGTTGTCATGAAAGTGCTTAAATTTCTGTCTGGCTACCTGTACGGCCGAAAAACCTCCAGGAATTCCGGGAAAACCTATGTCCGGTTTGATGCTCCATGTCAGTATCAACTCCCAGGCACTCGACGAATAGGGATAAGGCGGGAGTATAATACTGATCGGAATAACTTCTGCATATGCGTGGTTTGCATCTGGTGTAAGGATGGTGAGAGCACTATTATCAAATGTTATGCGAAATTTTTTGCTTGTGGTTGTTTTCAGGGGGGTGGATCCGGAAACGGGAATCAGATCAGCCTGTATCTGATAATATCCGGATTCTCTGGCTTTAATGTCTGTAGAAGACGAAAAAAAAGCTATCCACTTCTCAAACACCGTACCAGCATACAAAGCTATGGGATCAACGGTATCTGACCAAATAACTTTGGGAAATATTCCAGGATGATCAATGCCTCCAGACTCCTTGCCATAAATTAAACTTATTCTCAATATTAAATCCGTAGCCAACCTTGCAGGCATGGCGATACGGACATGTAGATCTTGGTTAAGTGAAAATACATCATCCTGACTTGGAGACAAAATTTTAAACTGCCCTTCAGCCTGAACAATCGTACCGGATATCAAAGTAACCAGTACAGCTATAATAATTAGTGCGGGAATTTTTTTTCTTGGAGTATTCATTTTATCACTCTCGAATATAAGGAATAGGTTCGTGTCTTAAAAGTAAGTGACGGTAATATTCAAAAAGGTTCAAAAAATTTTAATCCGTCACAGAAGAACGACAGGATCCTCAATCGACTGACGGGTATATTTGGCCGATACACAAGATCTCCTCCTTTGTCAGAAATGCGGGTCAGATATTTCCAAGCATTTCAGCCGCCAGTGTTTTGAAACTATCAAAAACTGTACCATTGGAGGGAACCAGAATCCTTGCCGGTGCCAGAAGCAGGCTAAATTTACCAGTTTTAACATACAGTTCCGCCACATTGCCGCCCTCAACCCCATACTCCGGTTTAGCTACAGTAATGGCCATGGCAGCATCAGTACCCAGCCCGGCAACAGGTTTCACCCGGTAACCATCCCCGAGCCCGGACATCATGCTGCTGGCAGAAATGGGATCATTTTCATGGACAGAAACTATCAGGCCCGACAAACCAAATGAATCAAGATAATTACAGGTTGTGTTGGAA
>JALTIG010000192.1 GCA_027004185.1 bacterium
CTATTATTGTGATAACTTCCTTCTCTTCCAGATAGATGGATACGCCATGCAGAATCTCTGTTTTGCTGTATCCGGCCACGATATTGTCTGCCTTGAGGATTTTCATTTTATATATCCCACTTTTTTGAACTGCCCGCCAGATATGCCTCCAATACCTTCTCGTTGTTTTGCACCTCCTGTGGCGTGCCTTCTGCGATCTTCCGCCCAAAATCGAGAACGATGACCTTGTCACAGATCTGGCTGATGAGCTTCATGTTGTGCTCAACAATCAGAAGGGTCTTCCCCTCTTCGTCCCGCAACCTTTTTATTGCCTGGATAATGTCGTTGATGAGGGTTGGATTAACCCCCGCTGTAGGCTCATCCAATAGGATGAGAATTGGATCCGTTAATAAAACCCTTCCAAGGGAGAGAAGTTTTTTCTGGCCTCCGGATAGGTTCCCGGCGTATTCATTCCGCAGCTCGTAAAGTTTCAAAAGTTTTAGGATGCCCCGCGCTTTCTCAAGGTGTTCCTGGGTCTCTTCTTCAATCCGATTTGGGTTGAGAAACACGTTGGTGATTTTCTCACCCGTCTGCCCTTTCGGCGCCAGTAGGAGATTCTCAAATACCGTCATCCTTTCTGGGATCTGGCTGATTTGAAAGGTTCGGCTGAGCCCTCTTTGCGCGATCTCAAAGGGCCTTAGCCCTTCCAGGTTTTCTCCATTAAAGTAGATTTCTCCCCCATCTTTGTCGTAAAAGCCGGTAATGAGATTGAAACAGGTGCTCTTTCCCGACCCATTCGGCCCGATCAGGCCCGTGATGCTTCCCGCCTCGACACGGAAACTTACACCCGAGAGTGCCTGAATCCCACCAAAATTTTTATACACATTTTCTAATCTCAGCATGTCTTCCCGCAACACGTTCAATAGATCTTTTTCTTTTCCTTGATAATTCCGTCGTTCAAAAACAACATGACTACTACAATGAGAACTCCAATCGCCACCATTCTCAAGCTGGCCAGGGTGATTTCGTTGATCGGGACATAATCCTTTAAAAATCGGGTTGAGTTATAAAAAAGGATAATGACAATCGCTCCCAAAATCGCTCCCTTGTTGTTACCTTTGCCCCCAACGATCACCATGGCCCACACAATAAAGGTCACCAAGGGGAGAAACTGGTTTGGACTGATGAACCCGTAATAATGGGCCCAGAGGCAACCCGCCATCCCCCCGAACGCCCCCCCTGTTGCCATAACCTTTAACCGGAATCTTTCCACATCCTTTCCAAGGGCCAGGGCCAATCGGTCATCCCCCTCACGGATACTTTTAATGACCCTCCCAAAAGGGGCATCCGTAATCTTGTTGATGATTGAATAGGTGATGAGCACGCATAGGACAACAATGCCCAGATAGAAAAGAGGGTAAGACTGGGCAGAGAAGTAGGACTTGAAAGGCTGCGGGATGTCGCCAACTCCGAAGGCACCTCCCCGGTAGGGCCCTCCACCGACAACCCATCCCTCGTTCAGAAAGAATATCCGGACAATCTCGGCTGCAGCCAGGGTCACGATAGCCCAGTAGTCTTCCTTTAAGTTGGCTGTTGGGATGGCGATCAGATAACCAAAAAGGCCTGCGACAATCATGGCCCCAATCATGCCGATGATAAAAGGCAACCCGAACGTGAGCGTTATAATGGTCGTGGTATATGCCCCAAGGCAGAAGAAGGCGACCTGGCCAAAATTTGCCAAACCCGTGAAACCATATTGCAGGTTTAGGCTGAGGCTCATTATGGCAAAGATTCCCATCATGATGGCCAGATAGACCAAGAAGTTGAAAAGTCCCATTTATCGCTCCTTTTTCTTCCCGAGGATTCCTCGAGGCCGTACAAGTAAAACCACAATCAGGATCACAAAGCTGATAGCAGCCTTGTATCCCGTTGGGATAAAAAGCGGCCGGTGGGCCAGGTGTAAGATCCCACCCAGGTTCAGAAGCTTACCAAAATTGATATAAAGGCCGAAATTCTCGGCAAACCCCAAGACTAGGGCGCCTAACATCGCACCGTATGGGTTTCCAAGCCCTCCCATGATTGCGGCGCAGAAAACCGGGATAATAATCGCGAAACCCATGTAAGGTAGGAGATAGGTTTCCATACCAATCAAAATGCCTCCCAGTGAAGCGAAGCTTATTGCGATAAACCACACATAGGTAACAATCTTTTCTGTGGCTATGCCGCTCGCCTGTGCAAGGTCCGGGTTGTCGGAAGTAGCCCGCATTGCCTTTCCCAATCTTGTGTAATGAAGCAGGAAGTAAAAGGCGACCATAGCGGCCGTGCCAACGGCAATGATCCAAATTTGGAGGGGGGTAATTCTGAAGTACTTTGTCACAATCGGCGCTTGAAGGGGTACATTGTAGCTCTTTGGGCTGGCGCCCCAGATGGCCCTTACCGTGTTCCTGAGGGCAATGGCGACACCCAGGGAGGTTACCATGATTATGATACCATTGGCGTTTCGCATCTTTTTAAAAACGGCACGATCGATCAGGATGGCAAATGCCCCTGTGGCAATAGCTGCCAGGATTGCCGAAAAGAATATGGGAAGCCCCAACGTTACATTTAAGATAAGGGCAAAATAGGCACCAATAACCGCATACTCTGTGTGGGCGAAGTTGGCAAATTTAAGGATATCATAGACGATGGTTAACCCGAGGCTCAAAAGGGCAAGCTCTGAAGCGCGAATGATGCTATTGAGAATGACCTGGAAAATACTCATGAAAATCTCTCAAAGATTTTTCGAAACATTTTCCTGGCCCCTGGTTCCCAGTCTATAAAGCATAGCCCTTGAGGTTGTTCAGCCGTTTCTAAGATCTGGAACATGAAAGATATCCCATTTCTGATCCTGTTACACAGACATCGATAGGACATCATATCACATAACACATAAGCTTTTTTTGACCCGTCCAAAAGCTAAATGGTCATACCATTATAAATTTTGCTTGTCAAGAAAAAAATCTACAGATGATGTCGATCGTACCTCTTAGCGTAATACTTATAGTGAATTGTAAGGATCCCTATCCAGATTATGAACCTTTCCCCTTCCATCCTCCCGGCTTAAGAGGACAGCTCAATAGAAATTCCAAGGTTCAGTGCCCCGGCTCGTTTCATGATTGCAGAGGCGGTGGCGGCATCCTGAACCGCAAGCCCCACCGTTTTAAAGAGCGTGATCTCTTCGGGTGTTTGCCTTGGAGGGGATTGTCCGTTGATAATCTCCCCGATTTCCGCTTCTATTCGGGCGTTTGTTTTGATCAGGTCCCCAGCTTCTGCCAGGCAGGCCTCTCGGGAGTCAACGATTACCCTAGCCCGATCGACCGTGGCCTGATCAATCTCCTGCATCTCGGGTGTAAACGCTCCGATAGCTGTGATATGGGTCCCCGGCTTCAGATCTTGACCATTAAAAAGGGGTTTTGTACTGGTCGTCGCCGTTATAATAATGTCCGCGTGGCGGACTGCATCCTCGATTGGTGGGAGCACCCGAATAACCGGGGCCTCAGGCCAGGTTTTAATCTCCCCGGCGAGCCTTTCCGCCGCCTCTTTCCGTGTGTCGATGATGGAGATTTCCCCGATCTTCCGGACCGTCATCACCGCCCGCAGCTGGGACCTCCCCTGGACCCCAGCTCCAAAAAGGGTTACACGATTGGCATCGTGCCTGGCGAGTAGCTCGGTTGCTAAACCCCCAGCCGCTCCGGTGCGAATCGCGGTTAGGTTGGTGCCATCCATCAGGGCCATCGGAATCCCCGTGGTAGGGTCAAAAACCAGTACCACGGCCGTTACGGTCGGCAACCCGCGGTCAGGGTTTCCATCGAAAACGGAGACGGCCTTTAGGGCCATTTCCTGGGTCTCCTGAAGGTACCCAGGCATCAGTAGGGTGATTCCTCTTTCCGTTTGAATTCGCGACCTCAGGGGAACAACCGCCTTTCCCGCCGAGAATTGAGAAAAGGCCTTTTTGACCGCTTTGATCGCCTCGGGCATGGGCAAGGCCGAAATGACATCCCGTGCCGTTAAAACCCTTATTTCCATCCTACCGCCTCGTGCGTTTCTCCTTCGATCCAGGGTCATTATGAACCTTATTTTCTCCTTCCCAGCTCCTTGGAGCGCAAGGTTGCCTGTTCTACCGCACGGATCACGGTAAACTTGAACCCATGCTTTTCCATCTCCGCCAGGCCATGGCTGGAGGTTCCTCCTGGGGATGTCACCTTATCCCTCAAAACCGCTGGATGTTGCTGAGTCTCCAAGACCATTTTTGCAGCGCCATATACAGTCTGAATCGCTAATGAGTTTGCGGTATCGTGGGAAAGCCCCATATAAACCCCCCCCTCGACCAGGGCTTCAATAAAGGAAAAGACGAAAGCCGGACCGCTCCCGCTGAGACCCGTCACTGCATCCATCAGGTCCTCTTCAACTACTACCGTCTTGCCTACGGAGTCGAAGATAGACTGGGCAATTCTGACGTCGTTTTTTTCGGCATAGGTTCCGGAGGCAATCGCTGTAGCGGCTTCTCTAACAAATGCTGCGATATTTGGCATCACACGAATCACCCTAACCTCTTTTTTAAAGGCCTCTTCAATAAAAGAAATGGAAACCCCCGCCGCGATAGAAATAACCAGCTTGCTTTTGTCCAGATAAGGGGCTGTTTCCTCGAAAACAGAAGCGATGATCTGGGGCTTGACAGCATACACAATGATTTCGGATCGCTTTATGACATCGGCATTGCTTGTTGTTGTCCTGATGCCATATGAGTCCCTGATCTTTTTCAGCTTCTCCTTTCTGACATCTGAACAGATAATGTCATCCGGGATGGATGATTTTGAATGGACAAGCCCCCCGATCAAGGCCTCTCCCATGTTTCCGGAACCAATAACGCCTATTTTCTTATCTTTGAGTGGCATATTGCGCCAAATCCTCCTTTTTTTTCCACGACAAGGGATTTGCTTATATACAAAAACAGCAAATCATAGGTTTTCATAAAATCAAGCTTCTGCCTTATAAGCAGTGGTTATTCTAAAGGATATCCCCTATTTGTCAAGAAGAAGGGGACAGGATATTTTCTGAGCTTCTAAATATCCCAATCTATTTTAGTGCCTCATGGCTCACAAACTCCCGGTGAGGAGAAAACTCCTGAAGGATGAGGGCATCCCCTTCTGTAGACTGACCGGTTACCATTCGAGCCAGCAACTCGCCGATCCCTGGCCCCAGCATAAATCCCTGGCCACACATGCCTGTTGCGTGAATCAATCCCTCTATCTTCTGATCCCAGCCCACGATGGGAGCCCCGTCTGGGCTCACGGGATAGATCCCTCTCCACGTACGCCTTACCCTGAGATTTTTGAGCCTAGGCAAAATACCAACCATTCTGGAGCTTACAAGGGGAAGAAATGAAGAGGTGCCTTGCTTGTCTTTTCCGATGATCGAGGGATCGGGGGCAAGGGAAAAGATTACCTGACCCAGGCGGTTTTGGCAAAAATAATAATTCTTGGAATCCACTCCTGTCCTCAGGTCAACTACAAGGCATTTAAAGAATCGTACGACCGGTTCCGTAATCCCAGCCTCATGCAATTCTGGGAGAATCGGGAGTTCATCCCCGATCTTTCCACATAGTTCCTGAGAAAGCGGACCGGCAGCGTCGACCACGACCGGGGCGTAATATTTGTCCCGTTCCGTGGAAACCCCTGCTACCCTCATCCCGTAAGTCAGAATTGAGGTCACCCGTTCCCGAAAATGAAACTCGGCTCCTTTTGCTACAGCACGGTGATAGAAGGCGTTAATAGCCAACAAGGATGAGGCGTTCCCATCATCTGGGGAATAGCTCCCGCCCCGGAGGTTCTCCATGTTGATTCCGGGCAGAATCTCTCTTACCTCCTCAGGCCCCACATAATCTATATTGAGGCCGGATTGTTTCTGGACAGGAAGGAGCCGCTTTAAAACATCCTCTTCCTTTTCCCCATAGGCTGGGAATAGATATCCCCCCTTGACCCAGTCGATAGGATCCCCATAGGTTTCCTCCCAGGTGGAAAATATCTCCAAGGAACGGAGGCAAATGAGAATCTTTCCGGGGACAGAATGGGTTGCCCGAATCCCGCCAAGGGCGTGTTTATTCTCCCCCTGGCCGGGAGATGCATTCTGATCAATCACAAGGGTCTTGACCTCTTCCGTAGCAAGTGCCATCGCGGTGGGAACCCCCACGGAACCCGCACCCACCACGATTACGTCATAATTCTTACTCATCTACACCATTCCCCCAGATTCCGGCAAGTGAACCGAGGGGAACCTCTACAAAGAGGGGACGGTCTACTAACTCCGTTACCTCCTTTGGATCGATGCCTTCTTCTCTGAACAACTGCCAGATCAATGGCTTGCATGTTTTGGATCCGCACGCCCCCATCCCGGCCCGTGTAAGTGCCTTTAACTGGTTCATGTCCCGAACCCCGCTCCGGATGAGTGCGCGAAGCTCTCCGGCGGTCACTCTCTCACACCGGCAGATGATAGCTTCGTCTGGGATTGCCTTTACAACCCAAGGGGACACTGGATTTGCTTCCTCTTTCTGGATCCGGATGCCTATAGCCCGCTTCGCCAGGTCCTTATCCATTTCGATTTGAACAAGCAAGGTCCCAGGGAATTTCTTCCCCAAGGTGGTCACCCGCTTGACAGGGTACTGACCCAAAGAATTTCCATCCACATCAGTTACCTCGATCGTTTGCCCCTCTTCAACGGACTCGCGCCATACCTCGTAAGGGAGTGTGATTGTGGGGTATTCAGAGTTCTTTCTGAAGTCAACGAGGGAGATGGCCAAACCGGGGCAAACCGCCACACACGATAAGCATCCGATACATCGGCTTCCCTCGGCCAGGTGAGGGAGCCCCAGGAGCTCGTCCCCTTCCATTCGGATCGCGTGTTCTGGGCACACGGAGACGCAGGGGTTGCAGGGGATCTCTTGGGCGCAGTGGAAAACCGGGAAAACGCCCTCGTCCTTTTCGGGAAGAGTCCGTTTCAATACAGGGCCTGGTTTCGATTTCAGGATTGCAGCCTTTGACTCCCATGTCTCAGGAATGTCCTGATTGTAGTGTCCAAGGGACTTAGCGATCCTGAGACCTACAATCTTCCCCGCGAACATGGCCGCCGTAGCCTCTCCAATTTCTTGAGCGTCTCCCGCAACAAAGACATCCATTCCACAGAGTTTTGCCTTTTTGTAAAGCTCATTGACCTCCACCAACCCTACCGCGATCAACACGGTATCCACAGTAAAGGTTTTGTAGGAATCGGGGATAATTTGCCCATTCTGATTGAGGGCGGCAATGGTTACAGACTCTACATGATCGGTGCCATTGGCAGAAACCACCGTATGTCGGGTGAAAATGGGGACCCCCAACCGCTTCAGTTTATCCGCGTGGACCTTGTAGCCTCCTACTTGAGGCATGGCCTCAGCAAGACCCACCACTTCAATCCCAGCCTGGATAGCATGGTACCCTGTGATGAGCCCCACATTACCTCCTCCGACGATAAAGACCCTGGAAGATGGTTTGACCAAGTCCCGGTTTACGAGGGTCTGAAACGCTCCAGCTCCAAAGACACCAGGTAAGGAGTTTCCAGGAAAGGCCAGCATCTTCTCACGGGCACCCATGGCAATCAGGAGTTTCTGAGGGAGAACCCTTCGGTACACACTTCCCGTGATCACTCCCACAATTCTATCGGCAAAGACTCCCACGGCAGTGGTGTTTAGCCACACCCTGACCGATGGAGATCGCTTCAGTTTCCTTTCAAGCAACTCCGCGATCTTGTAACCTCTTTCCCCGGCATAGGAATCTTCTACGGAACCGAAGAACTTGTGGGTTTGGAGTACCAGTTTTCCCCCCAGCCGTGCCTTGTCGTCTATCAGAAGTGTATCGACTCCTAACTTCCCTAATTCAATGGCTGCAGCAAGGCCCGCAGGGCCGGCACCGATGATCAATACCTCAGACTCCCGGATGGGGGATAAGCCCGGCGTGACTGGGGTGTCTTCTTCAGGAAGCCTTGGAAGCCCCTCCACACTTTCTACGGCCATCCCGTTCTTCAGGAGAGTCATACATGCCTTGACAGGAAACCCATCCGCAATAACCAGGCACTGGGAACACTGACCATTGGCACAGAATATTCCCTGGGGGCTCCCATCCTTGGGGTGGTGGCCGAAGATGTGAATCCCATTCGCGAAAAGGGCCGCTGCAATGGGCTCCCCTTCGTATCCCTTTAGTTTCTTTCCGTTCCAGAAAAATTCCACCTCCTTCTTTTCCGGGATTTTCAGGATGGGATGTCTTTTAATCCTTTTGG
>JALTIG010000193.1 GCA_027004185.1 bacterium
CCGAAGATGTGAATCCCATTCGCGAAAAGGGCCGCTGCAATGGGCTCCCCTTCGTATCCCTTTAGTTTCTTTCCGTTCCAGAAAAATTCCACCTCCTTCTTTTCCGGGATTTTCAGGATGGGATGTTTTTTAATCCTTTTGGATGCCATTTTCAGACTTTCTCTTTTCCATGTACGCAGCATATTTTGCTACGTGTTCTCTTGCGATAGCCCTGGCCTCTTCCGGATGCTTCTGCTTAATCGCTTTCACAATTTTATGGAGGTCGTCATAATTCTCTCTCAGCTTCCCTCCCCCCATATCAAGGAAAGTTTCGTAATAAGGGATGATGTTCCCTTGGACAATTCGTTCAACGGTTTCATAAACAGGGTTACCCGATATCTGAGATAGGGTTAGGTGAAACTTCATGTCTACCTCGAGAAATTGCCGGACGAACTCGGTTCCCTTGTCACAATATTCACGGGCCTTTTTCAGAATATGTTCCAGATTTTGGATATCCCTGTCGGTTGCCCTTTGGGCGGCGAGAGCGGTTATATCCCCTTCCACCCCTTTGCGGAATTCTGCCAGGTGTTCTAATGAGATCTTCCTGGATCGAATCAAGAGTGCCAAGGTTTCTCCCAGCTTATCTGTAGGAACGTCTCTGACAACCGCACCCCCTCCTACTCCAAGCTTAATTTCTATCAATCCTTTTTGTTCCAGGACTCGAAGGGCTTCCCGGATGGTTCCTCTGCTGACCCTGAAAACGTCTCTTAAATCCCTTTCTGACGGCAAGGTTTCCCCCGGCTTCACTTGTCCGGAAAGAATGGCATTCTGAATCTGTTCCACTACATCTTCAAAGATTCGGTTCTGTTTGGCAGGTTTGAACATGGGCACTTTTGTTCTCCAGGCCACCTTATGTTTTCAGGTCTCACAACTTCGCTTATTTCCTGAATGATATGGATGGTCTTACCATTCTAAACTCAGTGCGTCAAGGTGTTGCATTGGAGGGGAAAAGACTTACGAAGGGAAATTGCTCAGGCATGATGTCTCAACCATTCACCTTTCAGGGGGTATTTCGATAGCAATTTTGGGGCAGATGGTGATGCAAAACTTGAATCGGTTTGAATTTTATTCAATATTTTCTTTATACGATTCCGTTCTCACTCAACGGCCTGTTCTCAAGGAGGCGCTCGGGGCCAAAGATGGAAAGATCCAGTGTGGGCGGTATCCCAAGGATCATCTCTGAGATATACCTCCCTACCGCGGGACCCTGTTGGAGACCGTGACCAGAGAACCCGTTTGCCAAATAAAATCCCTTAAGCTCTGGCCATTCGCCCAGAATCGCATTTTCATCCATTCTGTTGACCGCGTAGAGCCCTGCCCATCCTCTGATTACCTTGACCGTATCGAAGGCCGGTGCGAAGTCGGCAAGTTCCGGCCAAAGAAGCCTCTCAAACCTCTTTCTCTCCCATGTAAAATTAAATCCAACCGGATCATCCTCCAGTGACTTACCTACAAGGATGAGGTTTCCAGTTTCTGTTCGAAAATATAGCCCGGAAGGCAGGATAGTTAGGGGTAAAGGGCCATGGAGTTTTACCCCTGTTTTCAGGGCAAAGATCTGCCTTTTTACTGGGTCAATGGGTAAGTTTATATCGGCTGTTGATGAAATCTTGGCTGCCCAGGCACCCGCACAGTTAATGACAATGCCTGCAGCTAACGAGTAGCCAGAAGCCAGCTTCACCCCAGTAACGCGCTGGCCATCCGACAAGATCCCAATTACTTCATCATGAATAAATTCCGCACCGAGGAACTTGGCCTTTTTCTTGAATCCCATGAGCATAGAATAGGCATCGATGTATCCATCATCAGGCCCAAAGGTTCCTCCCGGGTAACCATCAGGGCGATATAGGGGGTATTGGTTCTGAATCTCCTCAGGAGACCACCAATCCACGTGGCATCCCAAGGATCTTTGAAGTGCCAACGCCTCCTCTGCAGCCTGCCTGTTAGATTCATCAACAATAAAAAGATTCCCTTCCCTGCAAAAACTCAGGTTAGGTTTGTCTCCGTCCACCTCCATTTCTTCTGCGAACCGATTGAAAAAATCGAAGGCGTATAGGGAGATTTTAATGTTCTCTTTCAGGCTGAACTGTATCCGGATATTCGCCATGGAGAGGGTACTGGAGGCATTGGTGTAGGCTGGGTCCTTTTCGACCACCACCACTCGGATTTTCTGGTCTACCCTCCTTAAGTGCCAGGCGCAAGAACATCCCATGACGCCTCCGCCAACAATGACTACATCGTAACTTTCATGTTTTATGCCCAAATCTCGTTCCTTCAGGATTAGGTAAATACATATGTGATTCGCCTATAAAATTACAATGGTTATACCATTATAATTATCTATGTGTCAAGAAAACTTTTCACTTCTTAAAAAGGGTGCCTTTATGATATGGGGGAAGGAAAATCTTTCAGAAGATCCAGGATCCGCCTCGAAGCCTCTTCGTTTAGGGTACCTTTTCTCCTTCCCACACTAACATTCAGTCTTGCGAGCTCCTTGTAAACGGGGATAAATTCGGGGATCAACCTGTAAATCGCTTTTAGATGGTGAGCCACAACCCCGGCATCTCCCCGGGCGATTGGGCCGGTTAGTGCCTTAACAGGGCCTAATGCCCGGATGTTATTCAAGCTTCCTTCAATCAACGGCAAAAGGGCGGCAAGCCCCTTTTTTTGATCGATTCCAATCGACTCGTAGAATCGGAGGCTCATGTCGATAATGGAAACGAAAAAGTTTGAGGCAATAACTGCGGCGGCATGGTAGATGGGTTTGTCTTCCGTTTTGATGGTCATAATCTTTCCGTTGAGGGCTTTGGCAAGGCCTTTGGCCACACGAAGGGCCTCAGGATCCCCTTCTATGCAGAAGTAGGAGCCTGGTAAGGTTTGGATAGCCCTATCCACATCCGCAAAGCTCTGCAGGGGGTGCATGGATCCTATGACACATCCCTGGCCCTTTGCTGGGGACAAGATGTCTGATGGCAGAGATCCGCTCACATGTAAAACGGTTTGCCCATTTCTGAAACCTTCTTCCCGAGAGATTTTCGCGCATGTACGTTCGATGGCGTCATCCCTGGTTGTGATAAGGATGATCTCACCCTTTGGGGTTAACTCTGAGGCCCTTTCTGTCACGACAGGGGAAGGTGTCAGTCGTTTTGCCGCAGCCTGTGCGGATTTCAAGGTCCGGCTTGCGATGCCGTTGATCTTGTACCCCGTTTTATGGAGCAAAACGGCCAAAGCGGTTCCCACCTTTCCGGCCCCTACAATAACGATGGTATTTTCACTCATTACCTTTTCTCCTTTTTTTGTGGTCTTGGAAGGTCTTGGAAGGGATAAAAGGGAAGTGTGATAATCTTTCTAAAGGTATTCCAGATCCTTTCACCGAATTTTTTGGCATTTACTGCCTTTACTTTTGGATGGGCTACGTTCCCTTCCATTTGAAAGAAATAGCCGATAAATTTCTTGTCGTTGTTGGTAAAGACTCTCCCAATAATAGGGATGTGGCTCACAATAGTATCGAGGATCTTAAAGGGATACACCCCGATCAATAGCTGGACATGACTTGTTTTCAGCTTTAGGGTTCCTTGACCTGTCATAAAAAAGGGTTGGCTTTTCAGATAGGCATCATCGGTTTTCGCGACCCCGTTGGTGACATTTATCGTTCCGCGGATGATGTCGTAAGTCAAGCCTCTTATAGAAAAACCTGGAAGACCTTTAAGTGTAATGATATCGTGGAGGTTCAGTAAGCGGAAAATACTGCTAAAGACTGCCCAACGGGCGATGAGGCCATTTTTAAAGGTCACGTCAAGGTGACCGTTCAGGGCATCCCTGAGCTCTTGATAGGTTCCTCCCTGCGAAAACAAGGTTCCATGAAAGGTTAGCCATCCCCTGAAGGGGGATGAATGATGCAAAAGTCCATCAAGGATTTTTCCGAAATCAAGATTTTTCACGAGAGGAGAAAGGGTAAGACGGATGGTTTCTTCACCACTTTCCTTCCAGGTGACATCGATGGCCCCATATCCGTTGTTCTCGGCCTGAAAATTGAATCCGAGGATATTCCCTGTGTTCCCCTTTTGTTGGAAGCGCATGAAGAGCTTATGGAGGGTATAATTCAACACGGTCAGTTTCTGAATAGAGAGGCTTCCCTGGATAAATCTTCCGTGCAGGAGTTTGATAAAAAAGGCAAAAGGATCCTTTTTCATAGAGCCATGCCCACCCGGTTTTTTCTCCCTGGCATGGTGGAATCTTGTTATGAGTTCATCCAGATCAAGAAATCCCACATCCACCTGAGCATTCCAGAACCATCGATTATCCTTGAGGTTCCCGCTCAGTTGTATATAAGGGGTGTATGAATCTTTATAGAGAAGATTTTCGATCTGAATCATGCGCTTACGATCGGAGAAAAGGATGTTGGCCTTGGCAATCGTTATGGGTTCCGTATCCCCTGGGAATGGGAGGGATACGTTGGCAAGCTGGATCTTCGCCTCGTATTCGGGGGGTTCCTTTAACACGGCTTGCCCCAGGCATTGGATATCACCTTTGGCTAAGAGGCATTCTTTCCCATGACAGAACCTGGGGAAAAAGGGCATGAGCCGTTGAAACTGATGGGTGTTTGTTATGCAGTGTATTTCTCCCCTCAAAGGGTGAAAGGATGTTAAGGTTCCCCACAGTTTAATAACAAATCCATTTAATTTTCCTCGGATCCAGGTAATTTCACAGGACTTTGGACCTGTTTGATGGATTTTAAAATTGACAGCAGAGGGAACGCCCGCTTCCTTGAGGAAGAGGTTCTTATAACGAATAAAGAGGCCCTTAACGTTGACATTCCCATGCAGAGTCAGATGGGGCCACGTTCCCTGAGCCTTGATATGAAAAGGGCTCTTTCCGGTTAGAGAGAGGTATTTGGGTTGTGGAAGAAAGGGATTGAAATTTGTAGCTTCAAGCGATACCTGCCCTTGGTTTATGATATTCACCTTCCAATGGCCTGAAGGGTCCTTTTTGAGTGTTCCCGAGGAGATTATGTTTCCAAAAGGGGTAACAAGGGAGGATTGGCTCACCTTGAGGTTCCCTGGGTTCACCCTCGCTGTGACGGTTAAGGTCAGGGGGAGGGGGGGAATCCCATTCTTTCTTGTCAGGGTTCCTTTTATGAGTACGTCCTTAAGGAGGATCTCATACCCCTTTACGCTGAAGGGGAAAAGGGTGTTATTAAAATAGATACCAATCTTACCTAAGAAGATGGCAGGTGAAAAACTATAGGTTCTGGATATCCGAAAGGTTAAAAGATGGTAGAGTTGACGGGGGATTTTGTCTCTGCCCAGGTTTAGTCCTTTGGATGTTATTTCAGCGTCACCCTTGAGGATCATTGGCCTCTTGAAGATGTTCTTTATCCCGAGTTGGTTGATATTCACGCTGCAATGGGTCATCACCCGGCATTGAAACCTTGAAACCTGTAGAGACGAGGCTCTGTAAGAGATTTTGCCCGAGGCGTCTTCGACGGGGATTTTCCATTGAGGAGTGGTCAGAGAGAGATGGTCTAATTTTACTGAGGCCTGTTGAACCAGGATTTTCAGTACCTTTCCCTTGGGAGAGCGTTTCAGACTTATCTTCCCATTCAGTGACGAGAGTTCCCCTCCATTGAAGGCTTGGAACCATTTCTGTGCAACTGGGGGAAGATGACTAAGGATAAACGGGGTTGCCTTAATGGCAGCTGGATGGATATGAGATCCTGTTATCGCACATATGACCGAATCTTCCGAATGGAGACGGAAAGGTGACAGGGCAATCCCAATACGGGAAGATCCCCAAGCCGCCGTTATGTGTGAAGAGGTAATGGTAATACGTTTTTCGGCTGCCTTCCCTGATACACTTCCAGCTAAACGGTTTAGGAAAAGGAGGGGTGGTATCTTGATGGGTGGAGGTGAATTCTCTTTCAGGGGGAGGAGTGATTGCTCATTTTTCTTAATCCCTTCGATAATCGCTTTTAGGGGAACTTGTGAAAGGGAAAATGCCAGAGAGAAATGGCTCTTGTCCCGAATCCTCCAATCCCCCCTAAGGCTGATATGTCCAGGCCTTCTAAGGTCTTTGTCGCTTCCTAACCGATAAGAGCTTATAAAGGAGGTGTGAAGGTGCACGGGGAATAGGGTGAGGGATCCTTTAAGGATGATGCCCTGAAATAACCCTTGCTGAGCGTACACGGGGTGGCCCCGATTCAGAAGAACGGCATGTATGGGCTGTACGGGAGTTGAAATCTTGAAAGAAATCATGGGGGAACCACTGAGAATGTTCCTGCCCTCTCCGGTAAGGGTCCACGCAATTTTTTTGCTGGGGATATCAATCTTCCATCCCCCCACGGAAAGACGGGGTTTTTCCATTTTCACGGTGACGAGGTAATTGAAGGATCCTTCCAGTTTTCCTCTTGCCCTCAGGGTAATCTGTGAAGTCCCTTCGAGGAACCACCGGGAGGTTTTCTTATAAAGATGATTCAATTCCTCAAGAGGCAGATCAGAAATATTCAGGTAAACCTCAAATGGGAAGGGGCTGCTTAACCTATAGTCTCCCTTGATTTTAAATCCGATCAGAGGGGCGTTTTCTCTCAATCGAAAGGCTCCATTTGCCTGAGCCATGATTTTGCCGGTACGCCTCGAACCAATCGTTTCCGCGCTTTTGAGGAACATTTGGATGGATCTACTTCCAGAGGGGGTTTCCATTAAGAGATTGATGGAGATATCCTTTAAGGAAACTTTTGGAAAGAATAGGATGAATTTTCTCTTGAATTTCTTTAGATTTCTGATTTCTGGTCCGCGAGAGACGGTGGAGAGGGGAATGGGTACAACACCACGCCATTTCCCATTCCGGTTACGATGTAGCCTCAGGACGCCGCCCTTTAATGATATGTGCCTGAAAGTAATCTCTTTTCGGGTAAGAAAAGGCCAAATCTCGATAGTGGCTACCATCGATTTACAAAAAATCGGGGGTGGACCGCCACTGAGGGAGGGAACCTCGACATTTTTCAGGGCAACATGAAATCCATGCAGCCAATCGAGAGAGACCTGGCCTATGTGGACAGGCCTTCCCACCAGGGTACTTAGTTGTTTGATTAGCAGGTCACTGGCCAGCCTGCTTTTTAAAAAAAGACCTAGTCCAAGATAGATAGCTAACCCTGAGATGATTAGGAAGTAGCCGAGACGTATGCCCCATTTTGTAAAGGGGTGTATATCAAAACGTTTCATTCAAATACCGTCCTGGCGAGGGTCCATACCTTGACTGAGCGGGCGCCTGCCCCTAAAAGTTCCCGACTGCACTCACGGACCGTGGCCCCTGTTGTATACACATCATCCACCAACAAGATAGACTTGCCTCGAAATCCGCGTGCATCTTTAACCTGAAATGCCCCTCGAATATTGGCCCATCTTTGATTCCTTGTCAATCCAATCTGTGGGACCGTGGCCCTTACTTTTCGAAGATGGTCCCTACGAACGGGTTTACCTATTCTGTTTGCCAGGCATATGGAGATCAAAAGGGCCTGATTGTATCCCCGCCGCTTTAAACCTTTTCTGTCAAGAGGCACAGGAACAATGAGATCGCACCCCAGCTCGGTGATTAGGTCTTTGCTCCATGTTTTGAGGAGATAATCCAGGATGGATAATGTACTGAGATTGTTTCGAAATTTGAGTTCACAGATAAGTTCCCGTGCCTTTCCCTTGTAAAGAAAGAGACTCCTTGCCTGCTCGAATGGTGGGGGACTGTGAAGGCATCTCCCACATAAGTGGGAAGAGGTGTTGCCTTGAAAAGGCTCTCCGCAACATGGGCATATTGGATCTAATACCGGGATAAAGTCTTCAAGACACGATTCACAAATGGGGATATGCCCATTTTGGATCCCCTGGTTTCCGCAAAAGATACACACTTGCGGTAGGAAGAAATTTCCTATTTCGCTGATAAGGGACAGGTTTGACACATCCGAATCTTTTAGTTTATGAGATGTTGTACACGAAGGTGTTTATCCTGATACATTGTGGACATTCATCTTTTTTCCATGTTTTAGATATGCTCCCGCAACCCAGGCACACAAAAGGCTTTGACTCTTTTCACCACTTGAGATTTCTGATAAACAGTAATCCCCACCATCGATAAAAGTAAGATCAGAAACATAAAAAAGATTTTTGAAATCATGGGTTATCCCCTTTGTTGTCGTTTTTCCAAACGAGATTTACATTCAACGCAGTAGATAGCGGTGGGTTTAACCTTTAAGCGTTGTGGGGATATAGGCTCTCCACACTCCTCG
>JALTIG010000194.1 GCA_027004185.1 bacterium
CTGGTGGGGTAAAAACCTTTGTATCTGTCCCCCAGACAAACTCAACCAGCCCCCGGAAGAAGAAAGAGAGACCCACCGTAACCATGATAACTGTCAAGATCGGCTCACCGATCAAACGATCCAAGAAAACTCGTTCCGTCAAAATCCCGAGAACAAGCCCAATAATCAGGGAAATAACAACAGAGGGGATGAAAGGTACCCCCATCTGATAAAACGTCAGGGTCACATAGGCGCCAATAATGGTCAGCTCCCCCATTGCCAGGTTCAATACCCCTGAACATTTATAGATAATCACCCACCCTAAGGCAATCAATGCATAGATCCCACCCACCATGAGGCCTGTCGTCAATGTCATGAAAAATAGATCTACATGGCTCATTTCCTTCTCCCCTCCTCTGACACCTTTTGAATTCTGAGATCCGTTTTGATTTCAGCAACCCTCCCATCCTCATATGTAATAGTCGTATCCATATGGATAACATCCGCGTCGCTATAAAGGCCTTTAACGATATCCTTATACCGATCCTCCACAAAAGCCCTCCGTAGTTTGTGGGTTCGGGTTAATTCACCATCATCCGGATCAAACTCCTTGTAAAGATTCACAAATTTCCTGACACGTGCAACCTCCGGCAGATCCTTGTTCGCTTCACGAATCTGCTTCTCTACCAGATTATAAACCTCGGGGATCTGGGAAAGCTCATGGTAGCTGGTGTAGTTCATCTTTTTCTCATCCGCCCATTTCCCTACTACAGCATAATCGATGCAAACCACGGCAGTCATGTAAGGTTTTTCGTGCCCGATGACCCAGGCATCCTTGATGTAGGGGCTGAATTTTAGGCGGCTCTCCAGATACTGGGGAGAGAAGGGGCGACCATCACTCAGCGTCATAACATCCTTCGACCGATCAAAAACCACAAGGTGGCCATCCTCGTCGATAAATCCCTTGTCTCCCGAGTGTAGCCACCCATCCACCAGGGTCTTTTTTGTTGCCTCCGGGTTTTTATAATATCCCTGAAATACCGATGGGCCTCTCGAGATGATCTCACCATCCTCTGTAATTCTTACCTCTGTCTCGGGCAGGGGTTTCCCAACCGTATCGAACTTGATATCCCCATCCCTATGAACCACGGAAATTCCGGCAATCTCCGTCTGTCCGTAAATCTGCTTCAGGTTAACCCCCAATGCGTGAAAAAACCGAAAATGATCTGGTCCCATAGCCGCACCACCGGTGTAAGCATGACGCACACGGGAAAGCCCAAGATGGTCCCGCAATTTTTTCTGGACCACCAGATAGGCCAGCTTATTCAGTGCCTTCAGATAAAGGGGAACCGGCTTCTTGGAGAATTTCAAATCCGCCACCTTATACCCGATCCTCGCAGAAAGATTAAAAAGGACACGCTTGCTAAAGGTCGAATCGAGGTGTTTAACCTGGACAGTTCGGGTCATCTGCTCATACATTCGTGGCGGGGCAAACATGACATGGGGACCTATCTCCCGGATGTTTTCCTGAGCGGTCTCCGGTTCCTCAGGAAAGTTGATCGTAAAACCCACCTGCAGACCGCAGGAGATGGACATCATCTGCTCCCCAATCCAGGCAAAGGGGAGGTAGGAAACAAAATCATCCGTATCGTAACAGGGATCTACAGACATAAGATGCTTCCCCATAGTCAGCATGTTCCAGTGTGAAAGAAGGGCACCCTTTGGCTTTGAGGTCGTTCCAGAGGTATAAAAAAGTAGAGCCACATCGTCTCCATGTCCCTGAAAAACGAGCTTTTCAAAGAGGTCTGGCTGTTCCCTGTCAAGAGCCTCTCCTAATTTCTCCACCTCTTTCAAACTCATAAGGAAATCTTGATGATAATGACGCATCCCCTTCGGATCATCCCATAGAACCTTCTCAAGTTTCGGGCATTGCTCCTTGATAGCAAGGGCCTTGTCTACCTCTTCCTGCCCCTCCCCGACAAAAAAACGGGCATCCGAGTGATCAATGATGTATTGCACCTCATCCAGCATGCTCTCTTGGAACAGCCACACAGCAATGCCACCAGCACAGAGGGCCGCCATTTCTGCCCATAGGCCTTCCGGGCGGTTATCACCGATCATGGCCACTTTGTCCCGGGGCTTTAGACCCAGTCTCACAAAGCCAAGGGTCAACCGTCTCACGTGGTCCAGGTAGTCCTGCCAGGTATAAGGGCGCCAGATACCATACTCCTTTTCCCGCATAGCCACCCTTTTAGCCCCGTAATGTTTCGCCTTTTCATAAAATAGTTTTGGTATCGTTAAATCCTTGGTTATCTCCACCTCAATCCCCCTTGCTATGCCCTGGAAACATAAAGGTCTTCCGCACCAAGATAGGCCTTGATGACCTCTGGATTTGACTGGATTTCTTCAGGTGTCCCATCAGCAATCATTTCCCCGAAATTCAGAACGGTCACAGTGTCTGAAAGATCCATGACTACACCCATATCATGTTCTACAAGAATGCAGGTCACGCGCCAGCGTTCTTCCTCATTGACATCCAAGATGAAACGTGCCATATCCTCTACCTCTTCAAGGTTCAGTCCTGCCAGCGGTTCGTCCAAAATCAACAACTCAGGATCCAAAGCCAGCGCCCTCCCAAGTTCCACACGTTTCTGAAGACCGTACGGAAGCATCCCCACAATCTTATCCCTGATGGCTTCGATCTCCAGCAAATCGATGATCTCTTCCTCAATATATGCCCGGTGTTCAATCTCCTCCTTCGAGGTCTTCCCAATATAAAGGGCACCGCTTACGATGCCCGTCTTCATGTGAATATGCCTCCCCAGGCGAATATTATCTAGTACAGTCATCCCAGAAAAAAGTTCTATTTTCTGAAAGGTCCTTGAAATCCCCAGCTTGGCACGTTGATAGGGTCTAAGGTGATTAATCTTCTGCCCTTTATAGATGATGTTGCCCCTTTGTGGATGATACAACCCATTGATACAATTCATCATGACTGTCTTTCCTGCACCATTGGGACCGATAATCGAGTGGATCTCCCCCTTTCGAACCTTAAAGCTCACCCCTGAAAGGGCCGCCACCTTGCCAAAATTCATATGTATGTTTTCTACCTTGAGTAACTCTCCACCTTCTTTGATTTCCTCTGTCATTCACCGCTCCCTTACATAAATAACATAGCTGAAAAACACCTTTTTACCAACGCAACCCTTACACCTCTTCAAGGCCGATAGTGTTCATAACATAGTTTTAAAAAGTTTGTCAAGTACAAAAAAATATTTTATCACCTTACGTAAAATGGTATAGTAAAACCTAACTACACTAATATTATAATAATATAAAAGGAATTCATCACTTAACGTAAGGTGTAACAGGCATTTAATAAAGCAGCATAATGAAGAATAACGGATATGAAAAACAATGGATGAAGAAACACCTTATTCTATGAAAACAGGTTATGATTTAACTTCAGACGCCTATGATTCATGTAGCCTATCTGATAGGCATAAATGTTTGACTTCCTAAGAAATGAGACATATAAGATTTCGTGAGAATACCAAAAAAATCATAAATCTAAACACAGATTAGGAGGTTGTTGTGGAAAAACAAGAAAGCCTGAGCGATAAAGAAGGTGTGAAAAGGCAAAAAGACCCAGCATGCGCGGTTTGCACAGTCAGCCTGCGGGCATGCACATCCAAAGAAGGGCAAGGCCCTATATTCTGCCCAACTGAAAACAAAAGGGAGATCATTGAAAGGGCGAATCGGGAATACCAACGGCCAGAAATAAAAAGGTTTGCGAAAATGGCATCCATTCAGGAAGGTGAATGCTATGCCCATCGCCATATCAAACCTTATGTCTCCCATCCTGTAAAACCAAGAGTTCAGGAAATCTGCGAATTCGCAAAAAAAATGGACTTCAAAAGATTGGGGATCGCTTTTTGTATTGGATTGATAAAAGAGGCCCGGATCTTGTCAGATATCCTAACTGAGCAGAACTTCGAGGTTGTCTCCGTTGTCTGTAAGGTAGGAAGAACACCGAAAGAAACCCTCGATATCAGGGAAGAAGAAAAGATCCTGATCGGTGAATTCGAAGCCATGTGTAGCCCCATTGCTCAGGCCATGGTACTGAATGAAGCAAAAACGGATTTTAATATTGTGGTAGGCCTCTGTGTGGGGCATGATTCCCTCTTCTTCAGATATAGCGAGGCACCTGTCACAGTCTTAGTAGCCAAGGACCGGGTTTTAGGGCACAACCCAGCCGCTGCGTTGTACACAAGCAGTTCATATTATGCCCGGCTCATGAGACCAGGGATCGACCCTCCCCAATCATAAAACATATACAGTGGCTCATCTTTCTACTTCCCCTCCCGGATAAGACACAAGCCCCTTTCAAAAAGTGTACTTATGTCAACCTCATACCGTTTTCAAGGATGTAATGATGGCTGTCAGCCGAAGCTAAAAAACCCGTGTTTTTTCAAACATATATTCTTTACAAGCCGAAATATTTTGCTATTACAGGATTAACTCGTTTCATTGACTCACAAGGTATTTTCAGCTATAAAACCACAAATCAAAGGAGGGTATCATGGACAAGAAGCGTGTGCTGAGTGGAATGCGTCCAACCGGGAAATCCCATCTTGGCCATCTACACGGTATTTTCGAAAATTGGCGCTCATTACAGGACACATATGAATGTTTTTACTTTGCAGCCGACTGGCATGCCCTGACATCTGAATATAAAAACCCGGAGATTGTGGGTGAAAACATATGGGAAATGTTTGTCGACATGCTCAGCGCTGGTGTGGGGACCGGGAAAAATGCAGGACACTTATTCATCCAGTCACATGTCAAGGAACATGCAGAACTTTTTCTCCTCCTTTCCATGATCACCCCTTTGGGTTGGCTGGAGCGGAACCCTACCTACAAAGAATTGATGCTGGAATTAAAAGAAAAGGAGATCCATACCTACGGCTTTCTTGGGTACCCGGTCCTTCAAGCTGCAGATATCGTTATTTATAAGGCCCAGTATGTTCCGGTCGGAAAAGATCAACTTCCCCACCTTGAGATCACCCGTGAAATCGCGCGCCGATTCAACTTTCTGTATGGGAAAAATGTCCTGCTTCCTCCGGATGCCCTTCTGACAGAGGCAGCGGCCCTTGGAGGATTGGACGGAAGAAAAATGAGTAAAAGTTATGGTAACGCCATCTATCTTGCCGATTCCCCAGAAGAGATCAAAGAGAAGATTTCACGTATGGTTACCGATACACGGAGAGCACGAAAAACAGATCCTGGAGAACCAAGTGATTGTAACCTTTATCCCTTTCACCGGCTCTATTCCCCCAAAGCGCTTCAAGACCAGATCGCTGAGGAATGTCGAAAGGCAAGCATCGGATGTGTGCAATGCAAAAGATACCTAACCAAATACCTCATCGAAGGGATCGCTCCCGTCCAGGAACGGCGGGCATATTACCTCTCCCATCTAAACGAGGTGAAAGAGATCGTCCATACTGGAACAGAGAAGGCCCGGCAAGTTGCCAGAAAGACCATGGAGGATGTTCGGAATGCCATCGGTTTCTGAAACCTATAAGGTCCGGCTTGACCAATTCGAGGGACCTTTGGATCTTCTGCTGCACCTAATTCGGAAAAACAAGATAGAGATTACCGATATCCCCATGGCAGAGATCACACGCCAATACCTCGATGCACTTAGAGAAATGCGTCGCCTCAACCTCGATCTTGCAGGGGAGTACCTTGTAATGGCTTCTACCCTGATGTTTATCAAGTCCCGGATGCTGTTGCCGGCGGAACCCACTGAAGAGGGCCAGGAGGAGGACCCCCGAAGTGAACTTGTGGAAAAGCTCCTCACCTACGAGCGATATCAGCGTGCAGCCAATCTTCTGCTTGAGCGCCCGATCCTCTTTGAAGACACCTTCCCCCGCCTGAGCCGGGAAAAGACTGAGGGCTGCGAGGAAGACCTCAGTATTATCCTCGGAGAAATCTCTCTGGAAACCCTTGCTTATCTTTTTAAAAAGGCCACAAAAAATTTGAAGGAACCCTTCCTTTATCTCCTCAAGAGGGAAAAACTCAATCTTCAAGATAAGATCCAAGAGATTCTGGAAAAATTACAGGTCACTGAAGATGGGATATGGCTTCAAGAGCTATGCGCTCCACCTGTTACCCGTTTAGGGGTCATCCTGACTTTTCTTGCAATTCTTGAACTGGCAAGGCAACGTATTGTTCATCTTTTTCAACCCGGTTTGTCCCAGGACATCCGGATTCAGGCAGTTTAATGGTAAAGGAAGGTTGATAGGTTGAGGATTGAGATAAAGCTTCCACACCTACTGATGATTTGGATATCTATTGTGCTCATTGCCAGTCCTGTTTGCGCCTCCCGCTTTGCTCTCTTTGCCCTTGATGCCCAAGCACCCAAGCAGAAGGGAAAATCTGCAGGTGAAATCAGGGAGATCGCTATTGAGAAAGGGATTATCCAGGCCGTGGAAGAAGCAACCTATCGCCTCCTCCCTGAAAAGGGGTTCGGCGTTACCTATCAAAAACTCAAATCAGAGGTCTTTGATCACGCTAACCGATTTGTCCCCCAGTACAAGATTCTCGGAGAAAAGACACTTAACGGAACCTTAGAGGTCAGTTTACAGGTCACAGTCGACCTGGTCTTTCTCCGAAAGACCTTGGTATCTGGTGGATTCATCAAGACAGAATTTGAGAGGGGAGAAGCTTCCAGATCGTTATCCACTCTTGAAATTACAAACCTAACCAACGGAAAGGTCCTGGTTGAGATTCTAAAATTCTTCCATCAACGTTCCGATCTGGCTGGAAAATTCAGGTTAACCCGTGCCCGACACGGAGATTTTATATTCAGATTTTTCCCCTTGGAATCTATGGATACCATTGCCACTCAGCTTTTGTACCACGCGAAAATCTCTAAAGGAACCTTTAGGGTAGTAAAACAGAAAAAAAACCAACTCATTCTTTCTTATCAGCCAAATCAGTCTTCCTGAACATAGATAACAGGAGAAATCACCATGAACAAAAAATCGAAAATCCTGATCATCACGATCCCCCTTTTTTTCCTCCTGGTTGTTGCTTTCCTCGGTTTCCTTGTTGCCCGTTTAGAGGAGAAACATGCAGGGCTGTTTCATTCTGGCAAAAAGATTGGTGTCATTCGCGTAAGGGGAATCATCGCGAGCTCTGACCCTTTGATAAAACAGATTAAACGATTCAGAGATGATCCAGAGATCGGTGGTATCATCCTACGTATCAATTCGCCAGGGGGTGGTGTTGGACCCTCCCAGGAAATCTATGAAGAGGTCAAAAAGTGTAGACAAAGAAAACCCATCATTGTGTCTATGGGCAGCATATGTGCATCGGGAGGGTATTACATAGCCTCGGCCGCACAAACCATCTTTGCAGACCCCGGAAGTGTTACAGGAAGCATTGGCGTCATTGTAGAATTCTCGAATTTCAAGGGTCTCTTAGAAAAGATCGGTGTAAAAAGCTACGTGGTGAAAAGTGGCAAGTTCAAGGATATCGGTTACCCAACCCGAAACATGACTCCAGAGGATTTCAAGATTATTCAGAATGTTGTGGATTCCATTTATCACCAGTTCGTCCAAGCCGTATCAGAGGGACGTCATCTCCCAATCAAAAAGGTTCAAGCCCTTGCCGATGGACGTATCTTTTCCGGGCTCCAGGCCAAGAAGCTTAACCTTGTGGATAGGATCGGAAACTTGGAAGATGCCATCGCATTTATGGCAAGGCAGCTTGGGATCAAGGGAAAACCCCACGTTATCTACGCCCGGAAACCTAATGAGAAACTCTGGCAGATCCTTTTTAAGTCACTGGTAGGGAGATGGATGCGCCCCTTCTACCATTCCACAGGTATCTCCCCTTTCTATTATCTATGGCCGTTAAGCCCAAACTTTTAGGCTGATAATTCTATCTCCATTTCCTGGAAGGCACATCAAGAAAAATCAACATCAGGATTGCAAAAAGGATCAGAACATCGGGAAGAACCAGCAGGATGTCTCAATGAAGACTTAAACATTATACCCTTTCTTGGCAGAGTTGTTGAAACGAAAAGATGGCATATAAGATCGTTCAATTCAACTGAGTCGGACATAAAACCCCTTGCAAGAAATGATCACTTTAAATCACCAATGGGGCTTTGCTTGCAATTTTATCCCGTATGGGGTATGAAAAATCGTTTTATTAAACAAACAAAAAAAGAAAGGGAAATGGCATGTTCCGTGACTTGAGGATTCGTTTCAGCATAATCATCCTTCTAACACTCGGAGCCCTGTTTGCCTTGGCTCCATCTGTGACCAGCAATCTGCCAGATTGGTGGAAAAACTCCGTACATAAGATCAAGCTTGGTTTGGACCTTAAGGGAGGCATGCAGCTAATTCTCGGGGTTCAGGCGGAAAAAGCGGTAGAGAGCTACATGGAGAGGACCAAAAATGACCTCGAATCTTTCCTGAAATCGAAGGGAATCCTTGTGGTCTACGCCAATAGAATGGGCCTGAACATCAAAATAAAGTATGTTGAACCCGGAAAACAGGTCATGGTACCATCACTCATCACGGAGCGTTACCCAGAGCTTCAGATTCTTAAAGTTTCGCACAGAGCGGGGCACGGTTATCTTGTTTTAGGGATCAACCCCAAACAAAAAGCAGCCATGGAAAAATCCGCGATTGGGCAGGCCTTGGAAACGATCCGAAACAGGATTGACCAGTTCGGTGTCACGGAACCTGATATCAGCAGGCAGGGGAAGAACCAAATTCTGGTCCAGCTCCCAGGCATCAAAAACCCTCAACGAGCTATTCAACTGATTGGGAAAACCGCAGTACTTGAGTTTAAGCTTGTGGATGACGAACACAGTTTAGAAGATGCACTGAAGGGCAACATACCTCCAGGGGATGAAATTCTGTATCAACGCATTGTGGACCCTGATACAGGAGTCGTCACTCGAAGACCGTATCTCATTAAGAAAAAAACCCTGCTTACCGGGGATGTTTTAAAAGATGCAAGGGTTCGAATCAATAGCCAGTATGGAGAACCTTACGTTTCCATCACGTTTGATTCCAGAGGTGCCAAGGAATTTGAAAAGATAACAGCTGAAAATGTCAAGAAGCGACTCGCCATTATACTTGACAATAACGTATATTCCGCTCCCGTGATCCAGGAACGTATCGCGGGGGGACGTGCACAGATTACGGGAAGTTTTACAACTCAGGAAGCACACGACCTGGCCATTGTCCTCCGGGCAGGGGCCCTCCCTGCCCCCGTCAAAATCCTCGAGAAAAGGACTGTCGGGCCTACCCTCGGGGAAGATTCCATTAGGAAAGGAATCACCTCCGTGGTTGTGGGGGGACTCCTGGTCGTCCTGTTCATGATATTCTATTACAAGCTTTCCGGTATAGTAGCAGACCTCGCCCTCTTCCTCAATGTTATCTTCATCCTCGCCATCCTAGCAGCCTTCCGTGCCACTCTGACTTTGCCAGGTATCGCTGGAATTGTTTTAACAATTGGTATGGCGGTTGATGCCAATGTCCTTATCTTTGAACGGATACGTGAAGAGTTGTGGATCGGTAAAACGCCTCGAGCTGCCATGGAGGCCGGATTTTCCAAGGCCTTTACAACCATTTTGGATGCCAATGTCACCACGCTTATCACCGCAATTGTCCTCTACCAATTCGGAACAGGGCCAATCAAAGGGTTTGCCGTAACCTTGAGCATTGGTATCCTCAGCAGTATGTTTACTGCTATTGTTGTAAGCCGGGCAGTCTTTGATCTCGCATTCGAAAAAAGAAGAATTAGAAGCATCAGTATTTAGAAAGGATAGTCTATGAGAGTTTTCAAGCCAGACATTAATATCCAGTTCGTTCGCGTTCGGTACATCGCTATTACCATTTCTCTCCTTCTGATTCTATCCGGCATCGTCTCTCTGATTGTTCACCATGGTCCAAATTATGGAATCGATTTCAGAGGTGGTACCCTGATACAGGTTAAAATCCACACGCCGACCAACATCTCAGAGATCAGAGGAACCTTAAAAAATCTCAAACTTGGTGAAATGATTATTCAAAGGATAGGTCCAAGGAAAAATAACGAATACCTTATCCGTATTGAAAAAAGTTCCTCTTCCCTAAAAGGGATCTCTGAAAATGTCAAGGAACGTCTCGAGGCAAAATTCGGAACGAAAAACGTGGAAATCCGTCGGGTTGAAATGGTGGGACCCAAGGTAGGGAAAAGTCTACGGCGAAAGGGCCTTTGGGCTATTGTTTTTTCCATGTTGGCCATCCTTGCCTATATTACCTGGCGATTTGAATTCTGGTTTGCTATTGGTGCTATCGTTGCCTTAATCCACGACGTAACGATAACGGTGGGCGTCTTTTCTCTTACAGATAAACAGATTAACCTTGCCATCGTTGCAGCGATCCTGACCATTATAGGTTATTCTCTGAATGATACCATCGTCGTTTATGACCGAATCAGGGAAAACATGAAAAAGCTTCAGAAGATTTCCTTCCCGGAACTTGTGAACCGGAGCATTAATGAAACCCTGAGCCGCACGATTTTAACCTCCCTAACCACCTTGATTACCGTTGTCATCCTTTTCTTTGTGGGAGGCGGTGTAATCCATAATTTTGCCTTTGCCCTCATTATCGGCATCGTAGTCGGGACCTATTCTTCCATTTATATTGCCAGTCCCGTGGTCCTTTTTTTCGAACCTTATGGTAGAAACAAGAAGAGTGTGCGGCCACAAAAAAGCGCAGCTCCTAAAAAAATACCAGATAGAACCTCACCCAAAGCTGTTACACCCCCGTCATCCACCTTAGAAAAAACTGCCACCTCTCCTGTGATCCCTGTTACTGAAGCTTCTACTTCGTCGACCTCTCCCCCGGTCAAAAGGGCTGCCACAAAGGCAAAAAAACGACGATCGTCCAACAAAAAAAGGCGGCGTAAAAAGTGAATAAGATCCCATTGTCTTAAACCTTTCTATGGGTTTGATATTAAGCTGGAGCGGAAACGTCCTATTCTTGTTTATCTTGGTCATTGGTTTTTTTTCCATTGCCTTTGGCATACCTGGGACCTGGATTATCTTGGTTGATGCCATTGCGTATGGATGGATTACCCATTTCAAGATCCTGAGTGTATCGATCCTTCTTCTCCTAACCTTACTCGCGATCTCGGGGGAGGTACTTGAGTATTTCCTTAGCCTCAAAGGGATCAAACAAGCCAAGCCTTCCAAAAGGGTTGTCCTTGTGTCATTTCTCTGTGGCATCGTGCTCGCCATCCTGATGGCGCCCCTCCTTTTTGGGTTTGGGTCCATTTTGGGTGCGCTCATAGGGACCTTTGGGGGGGCCTTTTTAATGGAATTCCTCTCTGAAAGACGATTGGGGCATGCCATACACATAGGATGGAAGGCCTTTTTGGGACGACTGAGCGGGTTTCTCTCCAAGCTTCTCATAGCAACAATTATGATCACCTTCATCATCTTCCAACTTTTCTCAAAGTAATCCGAAAAATAGCAAAATTTTTTCTCTTGACAACTATATCAACTTACACTATAAAAAAATATAAAGCTATTTTATTTTATATAAAGACAAAAGGGAGGGATTCATGCCTAATAGAGGGAGAGAAAAATCAAGCTATGTCATACAGTCCGTCGTCAATGCATTAAATCTTCTTGAACAGTTTATTCGTTCAGAGGGGGAGCTTGGGGTAACGGAACTCAGTAATCGTCTTGGTTTACATAAAAACAATGTTTTCAGGCTTCTTGCAACCCTTGAGTCAAAGGGATACATTGAACAGAATAAGGCCACGGAAAATTACCGCCTCGGGGTCAAGAGCCTCGAACTGGGCCAGACGTATATTCATCAGATGGGTCTCGTTCACCACGCTCACCCAATCATGGAAGAACTTGTACAGAAATGTCAGGAAAATGTCTATCTCGGGGTCGTTCAGGGCAAAGTAGTCGTATATTTAGATATGGTTGAAGCCAACCAGGTGGTCCGGGTAGCATCCCGTATAGGACAACAGGTTCCGATTCACTGTTCGTCCATAGGAAAGGTACAAATCGCCTTCATGAGCGAATCTGAATTGGAGCGACTCAAACTCCAGAATACGCTCAAACCATATACCCCTAACACCATCACGGATTATGAAACTTTGAAGAAACATCTTGAGGGGATCCGGAAAGTAGGCTATGCCATCGACAATGGTGAATTTGATGAAGGTGTTCGTTGCGTCGGCGTGCCCATTCGGGATTATACAAGGCAGATTGTTGCGGGTCTTTCAATGTCCGGCCCGATTTTCAGGATGACCGATGAGCGTCTGGAAGACCCTATCATTCCTGAAATGGTAAAGGCTGGCAAAGAGATCTCAAGGCGCCTCGGATTCGATATTGCAACTAACTAAAATCCAACTCGTATATCACCTGGCATCCGAGGGAACAAAAACGATAAAGAAAAGGCATCTTTCAATCGCAATCCGTGTAAGGATCCCCTTACACATTAAAAAAGGAGGACGATATGCCATCAAGAGTTGCAAGGGTCACAGAGATTATCGCAGGATCTCCCAACAGTTTTGATGATGCCATTAAAATAGGCTTCGAGCGTGCGACAAAAACGTTGCGAGGGATTACAGGGCTAAGAATCGTCGAGTTCAGAATCGCGGTCGAGGATTCAAAGATAACGGAATATCGCGTGAGAATGGAGGTTATCTTTATCCTGGAGAACTGACACAAAGAAAAAAGATACCCCTATTCCGACTGAAGTCCCATATGGTCGGGACACCCCCTTTGGTACCAGGACAACAAGTATCTATATTTCTCCCATGAACTCCTATTCCCTGACCCAAGGATCCTTCCTGGTAAAGCCCCCACAAGCCCGATCCACGATTTCAGATACCCATATCGACGGATGATGCTTGCACGATGGGGGCCATGATTCTTTTCAAAGTATCGGATCAGTGAGCGTTGGTACTCTACCCTTGCTTGCGGTTTAACCTGAGAAACAGACTGTCCTTGAAGATGAACAACCTTGACGTGGGGGAGGAAAATCACCCTCCATCCTTTCTGTTTCAGCCTGAAGCAAAGATCCGTTTCCTCAAGAAAAAGGAAATATTGCTCATCAAAAAAATCTACTGACCTTAATGCCTCCATCCTCCCCATCATTGCCGCTCCTATAACCGAATCAACTTCGAGGGGGTAGGTAAAACTTTGGCGTTTTCCAGGGAACCTCCCAGGTGCGATTCTCTGCAGAAGGGACTTGTTCGTTAACTCGGTCAGCAGGGAAGGAAAAAAGACAATAGAATTTTGTAAACGTCCATCTGGATAAACCAATTGGCATCCTGTGAGTCCCACCTCCTGATGCGAGGCCATGAATTCCAAGAACCCCGGAACTGCCTCCTTGGAAAGGAGTGTGTCACTGTTTAAAAACAGAACATATTGCGTGGTCACCTCCCTCAGGATAAGGTTATTAGCCCGAGCAAACCCTATATTTTTCTCGTTAACTCTCAGATGCACCCAAGGATATTCCTCCCGGATCATCGTGGAGGTTCCATCCCTCGAGGCATTATCCACCACTACGACTCTCCAGTTATGCAAGGGGTCGGCTTCTCTTATAGAGGCAAGACAGGTACGCGTCAGCTCACGGGTATTCCAGGTAACGATGATAATGGTCAGGTCAACCACCATGGCTTTCACCTCTATACGCAAAGACACGCAAATCTTCGTGCCTTCTTTCAGATCTGTAATGGTAAACTAGGCAATAGCCGTATTTTTTTAAAAGATTTAACAATACAGGAAGCCTTTTTGTCTCACGTCGGTTTAATACAACAAAGTTGATTTCATGTCTTTGAAGAGCATATATATCCTCTCTATGAATGGCCGGTAAATAAACCGTTCTGCATCCTGCATAATATCCTATCCTCGGCATGGAGGTCAAAACCTTGCAGGGATGATCCTTGGGTTTAACCGTAGAAAGCCACCTTCCGACGAGTTTTCTACCATATTTCCCTATCCTGTATGGTCGGGTTCCCTTCACCACACTGATCCCTAGGATGGGAATAAGAAGAAACGTTCCTACTGTTTTTGTAGTCCACCTGTGAGCTTTTATAAAAGAGGCGACCCACTCACATACATGCATAAAACCGATTGCCGCCCAGATCGACCAGAACATCATCACTGCGCTATAATGCCGTCGGCTGACATATCCATATCCTGTAAGCAGAACCCCAAGCACCATCCAGTAAAGGGTGGAAAAAACGAGAATAAACGTATCTTCTCTGCTCCATGGGTATCTCCTGAACGAAAAAAAACGGAAAATGACCCACATTCCAATGGGAAGAAACATGCCCTTCAAAAACCCGAAGAGGACATATCCAAGGGATCCCAACAAAACGTACAACCATTGCCATACCCCGCCTCCAGGACGAACCTTCGGGCCTTTGGGCGTCCCCTGAGCCTGACGAATCTTAACGGCCAGATCCGCCTGCCATCTTCGCCGGTTTAACAGAAACATCGCCCGCCTTTTAGAAACCCCCTTAAGCAATCTCGGATTATTCCATGAATTGCCGACTTGGATCGACTTCGGAAAATTCTTCTTCAAAGACAATTCCCTTTCCAATGTTCCAATGCGTTTTTTTCGTGTTAACAACCATTGTCCAGAGTCTTGATGAAGATAAAGGATATAAGGAGAAGCCACCAACAGGGTCCCTAAAACCACCAACAAAGGATAAATAAACAGATCTTTCAACGCATACTTTCTATAACCGATGAAAAGCCACAAGATTCCCGCAGACACCACCAGCAATCCCTCGGGTCGGGTAAGATAGGCCAATCCCGCCGAGATGCCGGAGAAAAAAAAGTACCACGGTTTCTTAGAATCCCCACCCTCGATCCAGAAGGCCGCTGACCAGGCAATCCAAAAAAGATATAAAGGTTCTGTTAAAATATCCGCCGAATATCTAATAAGGTAAGGGGAAACAGTAAAGAAAAGCAGCCCCAGGATAAGAACCCTTCTATCACTGGACCTCCGGAAGATCCTATCAAGAGCGGGAAGTGTTAACGCACTCGCCAGAATCGAAATACCTACCGCCGCATGAGGAAAGGAAAATCCCAGCCCCTTTGATACAGCCGCAATTAAAAAGGAATAAAGGGGATGATAGGGGTGTGCCAGGGCCTTAAGGTACTGACCGGAGACCCAATCCTTTGCAAGATTAATGTAAATCACGCTATCGCGAGAGATGATGGCAGTATTATACCACGCAACTAACCGAAGGATAACCAGAAGCACAGCAGTACCCCCCACCCCATGCCCGACAGCAAAGGTCCACTTCCACCTCTCGTTAGTAGGCATTCTTGAATCCCTTTACAAGGGTAAGAATGAGTATCTT
The DNA here is from genome assembly GCA_027004185.1 of bacterium. Classification (GTDB taxonomy): domain Bacteria; phylum Desulfobacterota; class S145-22; order S145-22; family S145-22; genus S145-22. The sequence goes on from JALTIG010000194.1 coordinate 15,394, forward strand.
AATGTCAAACCAGAAAGACCAGTTTTCAATATAAAAGAGGTCGTAATCAATCCTTCTTTTCAAAGAGGTTCTGCCTCGATATCCATTCACCTGAGCCCACCCTGTAATCCCCGTTTTTACTTTGTGACGTAACATATAGCGGGGGATATCTTTTTTGAACTTATCAATAAACACAGGGCGTTCCGGACGGGGCCCAACAAGGCTCATATCTCCTCTCAGAACATTGTAAAGCTGGGGTAGTTCATCCAGGTTCCAGCGCCGCATGAATGCACCTACCCGTGTCGTTCTGGGATCGTTCTCTCTCGCCCAGATCGCTCCGGTCTCTCTCTCTGCATCGATATACATGGAACGAAATTTTAGAATATCAAATCGTTTACCGTCAAACCCCATCCTCTCCTGACGGTAAAAAATCGGTCCTTCGGAATTTAGCTTCACAGCCATCCCCAGGACCAGCATAAGGGGGGAAAGTATCACCAACGCCGCGGCGGATACGACAATATCCATGGCTCGTTTCTCAAGACGTCCCCATCCGTAAAGGGGGGAACTACTCACATTGATAATAGGGATCCCCTCCAATTCTTCGATGCTGGCATTGAGGATATAGAATCTTAGAAAATCCGGAACAATATGAATATCCACCAGTTCTTCGCGAATCTGTTCCATAAGTGGACCCAAGTAGACCTGATCCTCCATAGAAAGGGCAAAGATCACATGTTTAATCTGATAGCCCTGAACCACTTCAGGCAAATCCTCATAAGTTCCAAGGATCGGAATTTCCTCAATCCCTCCTGCAGAATCTCCTTTGTCCTTTACAAGAAACCCAACTACCCTCAACCCGAGTTCCGGCCTTCCGCGGAAATAGGAAACCACCTGACGTCCCATGTCACCCGCTCCCACGACAAGGAGAGATTCACCGACCTGTTTTCCATAGTGTTTAACGATCTTCATAAACAAGAGACGTTCCAGATACAGGAAAATCAGGTTAAAAAATACAAAATAAAACAGGACAACGCGGGAGTATTTGTACTCTTTAAAAAAATACGCCACGGCAACGAACAAGAGAAGATGCAGGGAAACCGCCTTGAGGACATTTAGGAAGACCACCCTTTTCCGGTGCACAAGCGAGGTTTCCCCTAACCTTGCGTAATGGAAAACCGGAAGCCACGTGATATAGACGGCCACCAATAGCACGGCATAGGCACCAAAGGGAGGAACCCCCTTCGTAATGGGAACGATATGGATGTGGAATCTCCACCAGTAGGATAAGACCCACGAGAGGCTTAGGAAAAGCAGATCCAGCAGAAAAAGGATGCCAACCCATACCTCTTTACGCTTTCCGATCACCTTACCCTATCCTTTTGTGCCTCATGGCATTCCCTACCAAGGTTTTAAATTCTCGAATAAATCTTTTTTTGTCAAATCTCATGGCATGTTCCCGGATCCGTTTCGGCTCAAAATGATCCTCAACCTCCTCAAACTTCTCTACCGCTCTTATGAGGGCCTGAGGGGTCTGCTCTCCAAAAAACAGGCCGGATCCTGGATGTGCCTTGTCCAAATAAGGCACCACGGTCTCAAGGACTCCCCCCCTCCCGTAGGCAATCACGGGTCTACCTGCTGCCTGAACCTCTACGGGAACTAGACCAAAATCCTCAACACCTGGAAATACGAGCGCCCGGCAGCCCGCATAGAGATCCGGCAGCTCTTTATCATCCACCCATCCAAGAAACTCGATATTTCTCCCCGCCAATTTCCTAATTTTCTTTTCCTCCTGCCCTTTTCCAACTATCATTAGACGGCGTCCTAACTTATTGAAAGCCAGCACAGCCTGGTCCACCTTTTTGTACGGTGCAAAAGCGGAAATCATAAGATAATAATCTCCTTTACTGCCTGATAAGTGAAACCTATCACATTCAACAGGAGGATAGATCACAACGGCATCCCGATGATAATAGCTACGTATTCTGTTTCTGACAAACTCTGAAATCGTCACAAACCGTGTTACTCTCCCCGAGGAGGCCGTGTCCCATGTCCTTAAGTAGTGAAGGATAGGTTCAACCGCAAGGGTTTTCAACCAACCTTGTCTCTCAAAATAGTCAAAACGTCGATCCCAAATATATCGCATGGGTGTAAAGCAATAAGAAAGATGGACCGCCTCTGGGTTAGAAATGACGCCCTTGGCCACGCAATGACTTGTACTGATAACGAGATCATAATTCTCAAGTTTAAAGGATTCAATCGCTTGAGGAAACAGGGGGAGATAACTTCGATAATGTCTTTTCGCAAAGGGAAACCTCTGAAGAAAAGAGGCTTGTATATGGTGTTGCTCGATGACTGGACTGATCAATCCCTCAAAATAAAAAAGGGCGTAAATGTCCGCCTCTGGGAAAAGACTGCACAGCACCTCAAGAACCTTTTCTCCTCCTCGCATCCCCGTCAACCAGTCATGAACCAATGCAACCTTCAACCGCTTCTCTATCCTTCGCATTCATAAATTCCCATATCTTATCATACCAGACACCCGGGTATTCTTAAACCGATGATTCTGAAAGGACCTGTCTGTAAATGGATAGATGTTCCCGAATGGAACGCTCCCATCGGAATTTACGGGCCTGAACAAGGCCCTTTTCACCCCATGATCTTCTTAAATCCTCACGTTCAAGGATAGAAAAAAGGGCCTGATAAAATGCTTTGCCGTCTCTTGGCTGAACGAGGAGACCCCCTTTCCCTATCACTTCAGGAAGGGAAGCGGTGGCGAATGCCACAACGGGGGTACCACACGCCATGGCTTCCAGAGGCGGAAATCCGAACCCTTCGTACAGAGAGGGAAATACAAAAACACGCGCATGACGGTAACAGGTCGAGAGTGCTTCGTTCTCGAGCTTCCCCAAAAACCTTACTCGATGCTCAATCCCATACCGACAAGCTGTACGATACACAGTCCCCCCTTCATCACCCCTCGCCCCCGTCAAACAGAGGTGAAGATCCGGAAAACCTTTGAAGATTTCCCGGCATACCTCAAGTAACTGCTGAAGGTTTTTATGTGGCTTGTGATTCCCAACATAAAAAAGAAATGAATCAGGTAGCTTGAGGTCATCCTTAATTTCCTTATCCCTTTCAGTTGGCTCTGGAGAAAAAAAGGCCTCCAGACCATGGAAAATCACCACGCATTTGTTTTCCACCTCCGGGAAATTCTTGATCAACTCCCGCCGGCTGAATTCCGAAGGGGTGATAATAACCCGTGCGCGCCTGACCGCATATCTTATCTGCTTGTAGGCATATAATTTATGCACCGGAGTTCTCGGAAAAACCAAGTGAATGATATCGTGAATAGTCACAATGAGTGGGATCCTTAAAAAGAGGGGGATGACATAATGAGGTTCATGGAAAAGGTCCATCACAAATCGCCTGATCTTTTGGCCCAGAGATACCTGTTCCCAAAGGCTGTAAAGACCGGCCCTCTCCACATGGGGCCGTAAAGAGCCAAATCCCTTGCGAAACATCTCTGAACCGGGCTTCACCCACGCGTGAACTTGAGTAATCTCATCTTCTCCTTCAAGACCAGATACGAGGTTTCGGATGTAACGTCCAATCCCTCCATCCCATTCCTTCCGCGCGTCTATTCCGATTCGCACACTATTATCCTAATGACTCATAGACCCTCAGGGTCTCACGGGCCGTGTTTTCCCAGGTAAACCGCGCCGCCTGTGAAAATCCTTTTTGGCGGAGATGTGCTTTTAAATCATCATTGTAGGCAAGGGTTATAATCTTTTCAGCGATATCCTCAACATTGTGAGGGTCCACATACATTGCCGCATCCCCCGCCACCTCTGGCATGGAGGAAACATGGGAGGTTATTACGGGGGTTCCACACCGCATCGCCTCAAGCACCGGTAGCCCAAATCCCTCATAAAGGGAAGGAAAAACAAAGAATTCCGCCCCACTGTAAAGGACAGGAATATCCTCTTCCCTGACATAGTTTGTAAAGATTACATCCTCAATGATACGTGTTTCACGGAGGGTTTTGAAAATATCCTTGTATAGCCATCCCTTCTTACCAACCACCACCAACTGGTAATCGGTGTGTAAGTTTTCCCAAACCAAATCACAAGCCTTAAAAAGGCTAATAAGATTCTTGCGGGGTTCAATATTCCCAACATGGAGGAAATAATGTCGTGTAATTCCATACCGCCTTTTCACTTCTTCGATTCGCTTTTTATCAGAAACAGGCCTAAATAGGTCAGATGCTGCAATAGGAACCGCATGCACCCGTTGCTCGTCAATATGAAAAGTCTCAATGATCTCATCGCGAATAAACTCCGTATCGGTGATTATCTTCTCCACATTACGGATCATGAATTTAATCAGAAAACGCATGTATAAGGCATACTTAACAGGGATAGTGTGAGGGTGGTAAAAGGCAACCAGATCATGGATGGTAGCAACCGAATGAAACCCCTTTGAAAAGGGAGGAGCGATGAAAGCCGGGCCGTGAAAGAGATCCACGGACAGTTTCCTCAGGGAATAAGGTAAAAGAAAGAATTCCCATAGATCCCCGAATGCATGGCTCTCATTAGAAAACGGCACCAGAAATATTTCAAAATCTCCCAAGCTATCCGGGAGATAGGCCAACTGGGCCTTTGTAACCATCAGGGTATAACGATTCCTTCGATCTACATGATCGAGTCCATTTATTAAATGGATGACATAGTTACCAACCCCAGATTGTCCTGACCCCACGGTACGCGCGTCGATCATTATTTTCATCCTTTTTCCCACGCGCAAAGCATATAATCAAGAAGACAAAGATGTCAATGAACCTTCATGAGGCTATTGGCATGGGGTTTTTTTCACCTGAAGAGCCCGCAAGTTTTCGTTTTTTGATCCTTTCTTATTTTTCCTTTTCAACCTGTTCCTGCATCATTTTCTTATCCAATTACGAGGCCATCATATAAAAATCAAGCCATCCCTTTCTCCACTCAACACGAAAGATTGAATCAAAATCTACCCTTGGCTTCGAGGGATATAGGACTATTTGTCTCACATTCATGATTTCTTTGAAATTTTTTATAAAAAACCTTTTTTTCGCTTGACAAATCCCTAAAAAGATGATTTATTTATGGCATAGTGGGTCAAAGTGGGGAAAGGTGGTAAAAAAGGCGGGGGGAGAAGAGATGTTCAGGGGAAGATACGAAAATAATGTCGACCCGAAGGGGCGGATCAGCATTCCTGTCCGCTTCAGAGAAATTCTTCTCCAGAAATACGATGATCCACGCGTCTTTGTAACCAACTTTGACCATTGTCTACTATTATTCCCCTATTCGGAATGGATTGATTTGGAAAATAAAGCCAGCAATATTTCCATGTTCAACAAAGAAAACCGCGCCTTTGTAAGGTTTTTCTTCTCAAGTGCCGCCGAATGTTCCCTTGACAACCAGGGACGGATTCTCATTCCACAAACTCTACGCAAATATGCTGGATTGGAAAAAGAGGTAGTGCTTCTGGGTGTCTTGAAAAAGATAGAAATATGGGACAAAAAACGCTGGGATGATGAAATGGAGAATCTTTCAAATAAGATGGATGCCATCAGTGAAACCATTTCCCAGTTGGGGCTATAAATAAATGGAAGGGATTTCAGACACTCAAGGTTTCATGAAACGATACCAATACGGGGCATCGGGGATATTCCCACTAACAAAAAAACGCGTCTGGCCCGGGAGGCAAGTAAGAATTGAATGACGGATCGAACATCATACCATGTGCCGATTCTTTCGAAAGAAACCCTGGAATATATGAATTGCCAGCCAGGTGGAACCTACATCGACGCAACACTCGGAGGAGGTGGGCATGCCAAAATGCTCTTGAATGCCTCTTCGCCCAACGGTTTTTTGATAGGAATTGACCGAGACTTAGACGCACTCGAAATTGCCAGAAAAACACTCGAAGAATTTCGCGAACGTACAAAACTTATCCATGGGAACCTTAAAGATTTGAAAAAACTCTGTAGCACGTTAAACATTTCAAAGGTCAACGGAATCCTTATGGATTTGGGCATATCATCGGATCAACTGGAACGATCTCACAGGGGATTCAGCTTCAAATTCCCGGATGATCCACTCGACATGCGAATGGACGTGACCATCCCGTTCACAGCTGCGGAAATCCTGAACAAATCCTCGGAATCCCTCCTTCGTGATATCCTCCTGAAATACGGAGAAGAGCGATGGGCAGCCGCAATCGCTAGGGAGATTGTTCACACAAGAAAGGCTGCTCCCCTTCGAATCGTGAAGGACCTGATTTCCGCTATCAAACGCGCCGTCCCAGCAAAAGCGCGCCACAAACGGCGACACATGGCCACAAAGACCTTCCAGGCCCTAAGACTCTATGTAAACGATGAACTAAATTCCCTTCGCAAGGGTTTAGAGGCAGGCCTTTCCCTATTAGCACCGGGGGGTCGAATGGTCGTGATTAGTTTCCATTCCCTTGAAGATCGGATTGTCAAACAAACCTTCATAGCTGCATCAAAAAAAACATCTCTCATGGAGGGCAAACGTTTCACCATCCTTACCCGTCACCCTGTCCGCCCAACCCAAAACGAGATCATGCGGAATCCAAGGGCAAGAAGTGCAAAACTCCGAGTCTTGGAAAGGAGTATGCCATGAAAACGTCAACCCCTACCTATCCATCTCGTGGCATCACCTGGGCAAGAATAAACGCAGCAGAGCGATATCGAACGTCTGTAAACAGCTCTTCAAAAATCTTCCTCTTGACAACGCTTTTCTTCTGCCTTTTCCTGTTACTTCTTGTCACTGTTTGGATACACATCAACTTTGTTCATTTGGGGTATCAGGTCGCCCACCTCAAACAGCAGGAGAGGCGTCTCGAGTTTAAAAACAGGGGCCTAAAACTTCAGGAAGAATATCTCCTCAACCATTCAAAACTCCAGACCCTGGCCATAAAAAAATTCCATCTAAGCCCTTTAACCCCCGAACAGGTCATTGTTGCTAATGAAAAAGGTCAGTTCTAATAAGGTATATCAAATACGGTTGCTTTTCGTCCTCATCATGGCTGAGGTCCTGTTCGCCATCTGTATTGCGCGGGCATTTCAGCTTCAGATACTTGATGGACCTGCGTTAAAGAAACTGGCGAACAGGCAACATCAAGGTATCATCACCCTTTCACCCGATAGGGGAACAATCTTTGACCGAAATGGGAATCAGTTAGCAATCAGTACCCTGACCTCTTCCCTGTACGCCCACCCATCCAAAGTTCTTCAGAAAAGGAGGGCATCACGCCTGATCGCAAAGTTTTTTAGACCTCAGAATCAATCCTTCAGACATTTTAGCAGATATATCTATAAAAAACTCAGGCGAAAAACACCCTTTGTATGGATTGCCCGACAGCAAGACCCGAAAA
>JALTIG010000195.1 GCA_027004185.1 bacterium
CCAATGTCCTGACCTACGCCTTCGATTTATGGTACCGTACCTTTCAAGAGGTAGCGGAAGAGTATCCTGACATCACGACAGACTATGCGCACGTGGATGCCATCTGCATGTGGATGGTCAAAAACCCCGAGACCTTTGATGTAATTGTCACCGACAACATGTTTGGGGATATCATTACCGACCTGGGCGCTATGATCCAGGGAGGCATGGGGATCGCTGCAGGAGGGAATATCAACCCGCAAGGGACCTCTATGTTTGAACCCATCGGGGGATCCGCGCCCAAGTATGCGGGGAAAAATGTGATCAATCCCCTGGCAGCCATCTCTGCGGCTGGGATGATGCTTGAATTCCTCGGGGAGAAAGAGGCGGGGCATACCATTGAAAAGGCCATCGAGGCCGTGATTCCAAAGCTGAAGAGCCTCTCCGCGGGGAAGATGGGGTATACGACCCAGCAGGTTGGAGACATGGTGGTAGATACCATCCGCTCCAGCCGCTAGGATAAAAAACTTAGCTCTGTTGAGGTTACAGCCATCCGGTATCGCCCTTCCAAGCGGCTTTTCGCAACGTATCGATGAGCAAGGCTAAGAAAAAGATCTTTGTGGCCCTGTGCATAGCGATCTTTTCCGCTATGCTGGGGATGGGGATCGTGGCGCCTCTTCTCCCCGTGTATGCGCAGCATTATGGGGCCAGGGGAATTGCCATTGGCCTGGTCTTTGCCTCTTTTTCCATCTCCCGGACCCTCCTCCTTCCGCTCATCGGGGCAGTGTCCGATCGGAAGGGCCGAAAGATCTTTATCACCGCTGGCCTTTTTCTCCTTTCCCTGACCTCCCTGGGTTATGTCGTCTCCTCAAATATTCCCCTTCTCCTTCTGACACGAACCGTCCAGGGAATCGGAGCGGCCATGGTGATCCCCATCGCACTGGCCTACATGGGAGAGATTACTCCCGAGGGGGAAGAGGGGACCTACATGGGGATTTTTAATCTCTTCTTTTTCGGAGGGCTGGCTACCGGACCTATCCTGGGCGGTATCGTGAAAGATACCTTTGGCATTAACAGCAGCTTTTACATTATGGGCCTCATCAGCTTTATTGGGTTCATACTAGCCATGATTTTCCTTTCTAAGAGGGAGAGACAAGGACAGCAGACCCTCACCCGCAAGGGATACCGGCACTTTTTTAAGCCAAGGCAGCTAAAGGGGATTTTCACCTATCGACTCTGCTTTTCCATCGGGATTGGCGTTACTTGGGCGTTTCTTCCCATCTTTGGAGACAATGTACTGCATCTCTCCAGCTCTCGGATTGGGTTGCTTATCTCCCTTAACATCCTCGTTGCGACGTTACTGCAAACCCCGTTTGGGCGGCTGGCAGATCGTTTTCCCAAAGGATGGTTTGTAAGCCTGGGAGGCTTCATGGCAGCCTGTTCCCTGAGCCTGATCCCATTTACGCGAAATTTCGCGCAGATATTCCTCGTTAATCTCTTTCTTGGTGTCTCCGGGGGGATTGCTATGCCCGCCCTGTCTGCCCTGATTGTAGAGGAAGGAAAAAAGATCGGTGAAATGGGGTCCATGATGAGCCTCTTCGTCCTCTTCCACAGTATCGGGATGATCCTCGGTCCTCTGCTTGCCGGGGTCTCCGTGCAAACCATCGGGTTAACCGCTACCTTCCTCCTTGGCGGTGTGATCGGTCTTGTAGGTGTTGCTGGTTTTGATCTTTCTCTTCTGAAAAAAGATGCTTGATCCTTTCCAAACAAAAGGGATGGGGGATATTTCACCCCCATACTTTAAATTTCCTTGCCATCAACCGCACAGACGCACCGGTTATTATTTGTTTCTTACAGTTTGAAAAACAGCATCAATTCAATAACCAGGGTGTAAATAACCAGAGATTCGATCATCGCGAGACCGATCAACATGGCGGTAACCAGCTTGCCGGATACAGAAGGGTTCCGGGCAATCCCCTCCATGGCCGAGGCCATTCCACGTCCCTGTCCGATCGCACCCCCTGCCGAAGCAATCGCCATCCCGATCCCTGTTGCAATAGCAATATACTTTTTGACCTCAATAGGAAGTCCCGCCGCCTTTTGCTCCGCTGCCATGGCCACCATGGCAAAGGAAAAGATGGAACCAAAAACCACTCCCGCCATTAACCAGAGCTTTTTCAACATGTGTTTCACCTCCTTTCTCACATTGGCGTTTGAGATACACTCATTTGCTCAGCCGCCTTTTTATTATCCTCCTCCCTCGCATTGAGAGTGATTACCCTGAAAAATGCCTCTTTCCTACAATTCTCCCTCTTCCATGGCCTGGGAGAAATAGGCGATGGCAAGCAAAACGAACACAAGGGTCTGGACAATGGACACAAATATGCCTAAAAACATGACGGGAATCGGTACAATTAGCGGGATCAAAAGTAGAACAATTCCAAGCAGGATATGGTCTCCCATCATGTTTCCGAAAAGACGAAGGGATAGGGTGAGCGGTCGGGCCAGGTGGCCGATAATCTCAATCGGAGTCATCAGTGGGGCCAGCCAGAGGATAGGGCCCATAAAGTGTTTCACATATTTGATGCCATGGACCTTGAAGCCATAGATCTGATAGAGAAAGAAAACAGCCAGGGCCATGGCAAGCGTTGTATTGAGATTACTCGTGGAAGGTTCAAACCCTGGGACCAGGCCGGATAGGTTGTTGAACAGGATGAAGAGGATGAGAGGGCCTAGAAAATAAAGGAGGGTTCTCCCCACCTTTCCCATATTCTCCTCCACCAGCATGATACTGGCTTCCACCATCAGCTCCATGAAATTGAGGGCATTAAAATGTTTGTCGGGGATTACATCGTCCCCCTTCTTTTTCAGCTTGCGGTATCCTACCAAGAAGACGATAAACAGAATCAAAAAGACCAAAATGGCATTCCCTACTTGATCAGGAAGCTTGTTCAAACCAGGAATGAAATTGACATATAAAAAACTATGATGTTCCATTTACCCCTCTCCTCCATCACCTGTCCTAAAAACCCCGATGATCCCATCTGTTATAATGCCGAGAACCGACACCGATAACCCAACCAAAAAAGCAACGGTATTCACCGGTGTGAAATAAATAACAAGAGCAACTATAGCCAAAAGGAAAATAAATTTCAAGCCAAATTTTAAAAAGAATCCTGCGGTTGTCTTCCCTTTTATAAAAAAGACCTGCCGGACTAAACGTGCAAGCCAGAAAAAATCCGCTACCATGATAAGGGCCCCCAAAAAAATCCCCAGTACCACGGGAAATGAGGGGTAGATCAACCCCCCTAGTAATAAAAACCCAATTCCATAAAAGATAGACAAAAGCTGGATGCGTCGGACCCTTTTTGCATGAGCCTCGATTGATTTCTGCACCTCTGAGGTAAACGGGATGGAAGGGCCTGTTTCATCAGTCTTATCTTGAGGGGCTTTTTCAGTCTCGGTCATCTGTATCCTTTTCCTCATCCGACTCCTGTTGTTCTTCAACGAGCTTCCTGGCAAGGATGAACAGGTTTTTAAACCCTGCGACCAATCCAAACAAAGTGAAAAGAATGGTCAACCATGGGTTGGTATGAAAGTGCCTGTCAAGGGTCGTCCCGATCAGGATACCTAGAAAGACACAAACCCCCATTTCGAGGCCGATGGTCCCGTATCTTGTGACCTGTTTGAACCATTTCCGGGATCCTGGTATTTTCAGCTTCATGTCAGGTTCATCCTGACCCTCTGGTAAATGATTGACTCCCCTCCTTGCGCTTGAAAATGAAAAGATATGGCTTGAACCTTCCTGCCATGCCACCCCCTCGAAAAGAAAGGCTATCTTTCGCGTTACCCCTCGTCACAATGTCTGTGCGACCCGGCGGACGGCTTCGATGGTTTTGTTCAGATCTTCCTTGGTGTGGGCAAGGGAGACAAAGCCAGTCTCAAACTGTGAGGGAGCAATATAAACTCCCTCATTTAGTAGGCCCGCAAAATATTTCCCGAAGAGAGCTGTATCGCTGGTCTTGGCCGTATCGTAATCGGTGACGGTGATAGAGGTAAAGAAATTGCAGAACATGGATCCAATACGATGTGATTGCACAGAGATACCTGCATCTCGGAAGGCATCTTTTACCCCTTCAGACAGATAGAATCCCTTTTCCTCCAGTTGCTCATAGACACCCTCTTCCTTTAAAACTCGCAGGGTGGTAAGGCCGGCCGTAACGGCGAGCGGATTCCCGGAGAGTGTCCCCGCCTGATATACAGGTCCCAAGGGGGCAATTACGTTCATTAAGTCCGATTTTCCACCAAAGGCTCCCACGGGCAATCCGCCTCCGATAATTTTACCCAGACAGGTTATATCCGGATCTATCCCGTAGAGGCCTTGAGCCCCCGAGAGCCCAACACGAAATCCGGTGATGACCTCATCAAAGATCAGCAAAGCTCGATGCTGCTGCGTAACTTTACGCAATCCCTCAAGAAAACCTTTCCTTGGAGGGATCATCCCCATGTTTCCCGCGATGGGCTCAACAATGACGCCCGCGATTTCGTACGGGTATTGTGCAAATAGGGTTTCCACGGAAGAAAGGTCGTTGAATTTGGCAACAAGGGTTTCACGCGCCAGTCCTTCAGGTACCCCTGCGCTGTCCGGGGTCCCAAAGGTTATTCCTCCGGAACCGGCTTTCACGAGCAGACTGTCTACGTGCCCGTGATAACATCCCTCAAACTTGACGATTTTTGAACGGCCCGTGTATCCCCGCGCCAAGCGCATGGCACTCATCGTGGCTTCTGTCCCGGAGCTGACCATTCGAACCCAATCCATGGAGGGGACCGCTGAGGTGATCTCTTCTGCCATTTCAACCTCAAGAGGCGTCGGTGCACCATAGCTGGTCCCCCGCTGGACAGCCCGCTTGAGGGCTTCCACAACCTTCGGATGTGCGTGTCCGAGGATCATGGGCCCCCATGAGGCAACATAGTCGATGTAGGTATTGCCATCCACATCAGTGATGGTTGCCCCCTTCGCTTCCCTGATAAAGGGGGGATGTCCCCCAACAGACAGATAAGCACGGACGGGGCTGTTAACCCCCGCAGGGATAGTTTTCCTTGCTCGTTCCATCAGGGCCATGGATACGTCCAGTCTCATAACGTTTCCTCCAATTGATTCTTCACGAAAATACCACGATGGGTGGCGGTAAACCTGGACTCATTTCCTTTTTATGTGATGATCTTCAGGCTTTCCTTTTTGAACTCACGGATGCTGAAGAGGAGCCGATAGACCTGGATTCCTGTTTTATCTGAAAGCCTTTTCGCTACACGCTCACAGTCTTTCTCTGTCTCTCCGTGGATCATGGTGTAAAGGTTGTACGGCCAATGCGCTACAGGATCTCTGTGATAACAATGGGTAACGCCTGGGTCGTCCGCCATGAGTTGCCCAATCCTCCGAATCTCTGATTCTGGAACGTTCCAAACTCCCATGGCATTTGCCTTAACCCCTACTTTCCGGTGCCGCAGTATAGCCCCTATGCGCCTGATAATCCCCCTGACCATGAGGTTGTTAATGGTTTCAAGGATCTCTGGCTCCCCCAAGTTTAGGCGATCGGCAATTTCTCTGTATGGTTGTTCGACCAGAGGCAGGTCCCCCTGGACCTCCTTCAGAATGGCCCTTTCCCTTTCTGTCAAATGCATAATAATTTTACGCCGAAACAACAGGATTGGTCAAGGAGCCAATGCCTTCAATGGTTACGGTTACCTTATCTCCCGGGTTCATGGGACCGATCCCTGAGGTTGTGCCTGTAGCAATAACATCCCCCGGTAACAGGGTCATCACCTGAGAGATGAAGGCAATAATGGTTTTAACCGGAAAGATGAGCTGATCTGTCGAGGTAGACTGGACCACCTTACCATTCAGTTCCGTTTTCAAGGCAAGCGCTGAGGGGTCCAGTCCCGTAGCAAGCCATGGACCCATAGGGGCAAAGGTATCAAAGGACTTGGCGCGTGTCCACTGCTTGTCCTTGTATTGTAGATCGCGTGCCGTGACGTCATTGAAACATATGTAACCAGCAATCACCTCACTAACTTGATCCTCTCGTGCATTCTTCACCTGTCTCCCAATCACGACACCCAGTTCGCCCTCATAATCCACCCGTTGAGACAGAGGGGGGATAACAATCGGATCCCCCGGTCCGATCACAGCTGTCGAAGGTTTGAGAAACAGTAGAGGTTCTTCTGGAAGCTTCAGCCCCACCTCCTTAGCATGATCCCTGTAGTTGAGGCCAAGGGCCACGATCTTGCTTGGACTTGAAGGTGGGAGCAACCGCACCTCTGAGAGGGAAAACCGTTCGGGCTCCTTTGTGTATTCTCCAAAAGGGTCCCCGCTGATTCGCTGGATTTTGCCCCCTTCAAAGACGATTCCCCACCCCCGTTTTCCCTTATGTATAAAATGGCAAAATCTGACAATTTCACTCATCGCCTACCTCCGTCCTTGAAATTTACACGACCCCACACAAAAGTCAACCGTTTTAAATCCGACATGTTTGCGATATATCCTAAAAATTTTCTTGAAAAAAATTGCCTTAAAGGGTAAAGTTAAAATATAGGGTTATAAAGGGGCGATGAAGTCCGCCATAAACGCTGATAGGCTGATGACTTCTTACCTATTTAAAAGAGGAGGTCATGATGCCTAAGCGAACCCTTATAAATCAAACGATTCAATATATCCTTGAACGCCAGTGTAAGGCGGGGGGATTTTGCTTTTACCGGTTGGAAGAGCCGAACGGATCCGATACCTTTTTTGCTCTTGCCGCTCTCGACTTGCTGGGAATGCACATCATATCTGACGCTACTATCCGCTTCCTGCAACAAAGTCAAAAACCCGATTGTACGTACGACAACCTTTACCAGGCCTTCTATGCTATCCGTGGGCTCAGGCTTTTGGGAAAATTTCCGCTTGCTGATCCGCGTCCTTACATCGAAACCCAGATACGGCATTTTCCGGTTGAAAACGCTACCCTGGAAACACAACTCAGGCGCCTTAATCTCCTAACGGATCTGTGCGAAGATCTGTCAATTCTGATTCCTCCCAAGAAACGCGAGTCTATGATTGCATTAATCCTCTCGTACCAAAATAAGGACGGGGGATTCGGCGCCCCCCCTTCCAGCCTCCTGACTACCGCATACGCCGTTTCATGCCTAAAAAAACTCTCATATCCTTTGACTGCCCTTAAAACAGTAAGGTTCCTGCGGGCGTGCGAAAATCCGGTTCATGGGTTCCTTAACGTTCCTGACATGGCCCCTTCTTTCCTGGAGCACATTCTAGCCGGCATAACGATTTCTTATATTTTAAAATATACTCCTCGATACACCGAGGTTTGTCACCACTTTGTTGCCCATTGCCAAAGTCAAAACGGGGGGTTTGCAAGGTCACCAGGAGGGCTTCCTACACTACAGGATACCTTTAATGCCATCTTCACCTTGACCTTACTTGACAAGATCAAACAGATGTGTTGATTTTTTGTATCATTTGTGCGATAAGGAATATAGTTAAATCTATTCTGTTAGGAAATTCATGGGAGTACTTGACAAGAGCGGTTTTTTTAAGTATAAGTCGAAATTTAATAGGTAAGGTGTGCTGGCGTAGCTCAATCGGTAGAGCAGCTGATTTGTAATCAGCAGGTTGCGGGTTCGAGTCCCATCGCCAGCTCCAAGAGGAAGAAGGGGAAGAAACTCGAGGAGAGGTTCCCGAGCGGCCAAAGGGAGCAGACTGTAAATCTGCCGGCGTAGCCTTCGGAGGTTCGAATCCTCCCCTCTCCACCATGAAGCGGGAATAGCTCAGCTGGCTAGAGCATCAGCCTTCCAAGCTGAGGGTCGCGGGTTCGAATCCCGTTTCCCGCTCCACTTAGAGAGTGAGGCCCACGTAGCTCAGGGGTGGAGCACTTCCTTGGTAAGGAAGAGGTCATCGGTTCAATCCCGATCGTGGGCTCCAGGGTTTGTTTAAGAGATTTTATTGATTATTATATGAAAAATAAAGGAGTTAATCTTATTAAATCTTTCATAAGGGGGAGCAGGCATGGCGAAGCAGAGGTATGAGCGGACGAAGCCGCATGTAAACATAGGGACGATAGGGCATGTGGATCATGGGAAGACGACGTTGACGGCGGCGATTACGAGGATATTGTCGGAGAGGGGGAAGGCGGATTATGTTCCGTTTGATGAGATAGACAAGGCGCCGGAGGAGCGGGAGCGTGGGATAACGATAGCGACGGCGCATGTGGAGTATGAGACGGACAAGAGGCATTATGCGCATGTAGATTGTCCTGGGCATGCGGATTATATTAAGAACATGATAACGGGGGCTGCGCAGATGGATGGGGCCATATTGGTGGTGAGTGCGGCGGATGGGCCGATGCCGCAGACGCGGGAGCACATATTGTTAGCGCGTCAGGTAGGGGTTCCCTACATAGTTGTATACCTCAATAAGGCGGACATGGTGGATGATCCTGAGTTATTGGAGTTAGTGGAGTTAGAGGTTCGGGAGTTATTGAGTAGTTATGATTTTCCTGGGGATGACATCCCGGTGGTAGTTGGGAGTGCGTTGAAGGCGTTAGAGGGGGACAAGGGTGAGTATGGGGAGCCGTCTGTTTTGAGGTTATTGGAGGCGATAGACGAGTATATACCGGAGCCTCAGCGTGATATAGACAAGCCGTTTTTGATGCCGATAGAGGATGTATTTAGTATTAGTGGTCGGGGGACGGTAGTGACGGGGCGAGTGGAGCGTGGTGTAATCAAGGTAGGGGATGAGGTAGAGGTTGTTGGGATGCGTCCCACGCAGAAGACGGTGTGTACTGGGGTGGAGATGTTTCGGAAGGTATTGGATCAGGGGCAGGCTGGGGACAACATAGGGGTATTGTTGCGGGGTACGAAGCGGAATGAGGTGGAGCGTGGGCAGGTGGTAGCGAAGCCTGGGAGTATCACGCCGCACACGCATTTTATGGGTGAGGTGTATGTATTGACGAAGGAGGAGGGGGGTCGGCACACGCCGTTTTTCAATGGGTATCGGCCTCAGTTTTATTTTCGGACGACGGATGTAACGGGGGTAGTGACCTTACCGGAGGGAGTGGAGATGGTGATGCCTGGGGACAATGTAACGATTGAGGTGAAGTTGATCACGTCGATTGCGATGGAAGAGGGGTTAAGGTTTGCGATCCGAGAAGGGGGTCGCACGGTCGGCGCCGGCGTCATCAGCAAAATTATTGAATAGGCCGGAATCAAAACTGTCTTGGAGAACAGGAGATGAGAATAACCGTTCATTTGGGATGTACAGAGTGCAAGCGGCGAAACTACAGTACCACCAAGAACAAGCGTACAACAACTGAAAAGTTGGAAATGAGGAAATACTGCCGATTCTGCAAGAAACATACCGTTCATAAGGAGATCAAGTAGGCCAGTAGCTCTAACGGATAGAGCGCCGGACTCCAAATCCGGATGTTGGGGGTTCGAATCCCTCCTGGCCTGCCAGTGTGGAGATACGATGATCAAGCCAAAAGAAATCAAACAGTTCCTTAGAGAAGTTAAAGTTGAGCTGAAAAAAGTAACTTGGCCCTCAAGAAAAGAAACAATCTCAGCTACTTCAGTTGTATTGGTTGTAACCTTCATTATGGCTTTTTATCTTGGCTTGGTCGATATCATTTTATCAAAGCTCGTGAAATTGTTTCTCAGCCTATAGAACTTAATAAAACCTTTCGGGGAGCACCGAACATATGGCAAAAGGGTGGTATGTCGTTCATACCTATTCTGGCTACGAATCGAAGGCAAAGGAAACATTAAAAAACCGGATCAAGCAGGAAGGGATGGAAGAATATTTTTCCGAAATCCTCGTTCCAACAGAAACGCTGGTTTCAGTCGTCAAGGGTCAGCGAAAAACATCTCAGAGGAAGATTTACCCAGGGTACATCATCATCCAAATGGACTTGAATGAAAGAACATGGCATCTGGTAAAGGACACTCCGAAGATCATCGGTTTTGCCGGCAATAGTCAAAATCCAAAGCCTATGTCGGAAAAGGAAATTTCGTCCCTGATGAAACAGATCCATGAAGGCGCAAGCCGGATCAAGCCAAAATTAGACTTTTCTGAAGGAGATTTACTAAAGATTATCGACGGACCGTTCAGTGGTTTTACGGGAACGATTGATGAAATCAATCCCGATAAGCGAAAGTTACGCGTTTTAGTCAGCATTTTTGGGCGATCTACGCCGGTGGAGCTGGAGTTTTCCCAGGTGGAAAGGGCTTGAGTATTGCCAGGATCGGGCACAGAAGATGATTCAGACTTAAAATCGGAAAAACAGAAAAGAAAGGGCAGGAAATGGCAAAGAAGATCATAGGGATGATAAAACTGCAAATACCAGGCGGACAGGCCACACCGTCACCCCCGGTAGGCCCCGCCCTCGGTCAACATGGTGTTAATATAATGGAGTTCTGCAAGGCATTTAACGCAAAAACGCAGAGTGACGCGGGGGTCATTATTCCGGTGGTTATCACAGTATTTGCGGACCGCTCATTCAAATTTCAGATCAAAACACCTCCCGCATCATTTCTACTCAAGCAAGCCGCTAAGATTGCCAAGGGCTCGGGGGAACCTAATCGTAATAAGGTAGGAAAGGTTACTAAGGATCAGGTAAGGGAAATCGCAGAGAAAAAGATGCCGGATCTAAACTGCAAGAATCTGGAAGGGGCATTAAAGATCATTGAAGGAACTGCAAAGAGCATGGGGATAGAGATCGTTTAGGAGAGCTTAAAATGTCAAAAAAGGGAAAAAATTACTTAGAAAAAAAGGCCTTGATTGACAGGTTGAAGCGTTATACCCTCGATGAAGGATTGGATCTACTGAATCAGATTTCCTACGCAAAATTTGATGAATCCGTCGATGTTGCGTTTCGGCTTGGAGTTGATCCCCGCCATGCAGACCAGATGGTGCGGGGAACCGTGGTTTTACCACATGGAACAGGGAAATCTGTAACGGTTCTCGTCTTTGCGAAGGGTGAAAAAGAGAAAGAAGCAACAGAAGCGGGAGCCGACTTTGTGGGCGCAGATGACCTGATCGAAAAGATCAAAGGGGGATGGCTTGAGTTTGATAAGGCTATAGCTACTCCTGATATGATGGGTGCAGTGAGTAAGATTGGGCGGATCCTTGGCCCTCGCGGTATGATGCCCAATCCCAAAGTAGGTACCGTCACCTTTGAGGTCGGAAAGGCTGTAAAAGAGCTGAAAAGCGGACGTGTTGAGTTTCGCACGGAGAAAACGGGGATTGTGCACACGAGCATCGGTAAGAAAAGTTTCGAGAAGGATAAATTGAGAGAAAACTTTCTTACACTACTGGATACCTTGATACGAATGAAACCTGCCTCAAGCAAGGGAGCGTACCTAAAAGGGATCGCCCTTTCGACAACTATGAGTCCCGGGGTAAAGATCGATCCCGTTCAGGCACGCAATTTGTTAAAATAGCAGGTTTCTAAACAAAACATCCCCCTGTCAAAGACAGACGGTGCCTCGGCATAAAGGCTTATGGCCACCTCTCGAGACGGGTAAGATAAAAAGGGTAAATCCCTATTGAGTCACCCTCTGACTTTGATAGGAGTGGAAATCTTAACATAGGAAGGGGGTGAAGACTATTAAGAAAGAAGAAAAAGCTGCTGTTGTTTCACAATTAAAAGAGGCATTTTCGAATTATCAGGTGATGATTCTCACTGATTATCGTGGTTTGGATGTGGAATCGATGAATGCATTGCGTAAACAACTCCGCGAAAACGCGGTTGTCTTTCGTGTGGTAAAAAACACCTTGCTGCGAATCGCCAGCAAGGAGACGGAGATTGAAAAGATACAGGAGTTGTTTACAGGGCCTACTGCGATCGCTATTTCCACAAAGGATCCGGTGGCACCTGCAAAGGTTTTGAAAGAGTTCGCCAAAGAGCATGACGCTTTGAAGATCAAAGGGGGAATCCTATCCGGGAAACCCTTGAGTGTGAGTGACGTGGAATATCTCGCCAACTTACCGGACCGGGATATCCTGCTGGCACAACTGTTTTCTGTCATGAATGCCCCTCAGGCTGGATTGGTCAACGTCTTGACAGGCGTTATCCGGGGACTTTTGAATGTGTTACACGCTGTAGAGGAGAAAAAGGCCGCTTAGAATCTCGTGGTTTATGTTTCCGTTGCACGCTTTTCCGGAAAGACAGGAGAGGATCTCATGATGGCGGTACTAACGAAAGAAAATATACTCGAATAAAAAGCAAGGGCAAAACAGCTCCCCGTGAACGGGGCGCCCTGAATCAAGGAGGAATCAATGGCTGACATTACAAAAGAAGATGTTGTAAAATTTATCGAGAACATGACGGTACTCGAGCTTTCAGAATTTGTAAAGGAACTTGAAGAGAAATTCGGGGTCTCCGCGGCCGCTCCTATGGCTGTTGCAGCCGTTACACCTGGCGCGGCGGGAGAAGGAGAAGCTGCAGAGGAAAAAACCGAGTTTGATGTAATTCTGAAAGGCTTTGGGGAAAAGAAGATTCAGGTCATTAAGGCCGTCCGAGAGGTGACAAGCTTGGGTCTCAAGGAGGCGAAAGAATTGGTTGAAAGCGCCCCTAAACCCATTAAGGAAGGGATCCCGAAGGATGAGGCTGAGGCCATTCTCAAGAAAATTGAGGAAGCCGGAGGATCCGCAGAAATCAAGTAATCCTTTCAAGACAAATCTACAATACACCAACGGGGGGGAACTTCTCCCCCCGTTAAAACCCTTGTTAGAGGTAGGGAATCCATGAAGGGCAAAATCATTCGCAAAGATTTCTCCAAGATACGGGAGATCATCGAAGTTGGAAATTTAATTGAGATACAAACAAAATCTTATCGTGAGTTCCTACAGAAGGACGTTCCACCCGAGGAAAGAAGGGACATCGGACTTCAAAAGGTCTTCAAAACCATCTTCCCCATCCACGACTTTTACGAGTCGGCAACCTTGGATTTTGTAAGTTATCATATAGGAACCCCCAAAGCAGACGTTATGGAATGCATCATGAAAGGGTTGACCTATGAAGCCCCCATGAAGGTTATCATTCGCCTGGTTATATGGGATACAGAAAATGAAGACAAAAAAGAGATCAAGGCCATCAAAGAACAGGATGTGTACCTCGGAGAAATCCCCCTGATGACGGATCATGGGACATTCATTATCAATGGAACAGAAAGGGTTATCGTTAGCCAGCTTCATCGATCTCCCGGCGTCTTTTTCAGCTCCGAGAAACAAGGAGGGAAAAAGATATATTTCTGCAGGGTTATCCCGTACCGTGGGTCCTGGCTCGATTTCGAATTTGACCAGAAAGACTATATGTACGTGCGAATCGACCGGCGTCGAAAGCTGCCCGTAACTATCCTGCTGCGAGCTCTAGGATACAGCAAAGAGGAAATTCTGGGCTTCTTTTACGAAAACGAGGACATTGAAGTTACAAAAAACGGCTTCTATAAAAAGATTAATAGTGACATCCTTCTGAAACAGAGGCTGGATCTAGACGTCATGCATCCTGAAACAGGAGAGGTTATTGCCCGAAAGGGAAGAAAAATCACCCGTAGCATCCTAAAAAAGATTGAAAGCGCAAAGATTGATAGGATTCCCGTGGATGCAGAATCCCTAATTGGAAAGGCTGTTGCTCGGGACGTGGTGGATGAAAGCACTGGAGAGGTCATCGTAGAATGTAATGCTGAGCTTACTGAAGAGGATATCGAAAAGATAGCCAGTGCAAATGTCTCACAGTTTCCCATCCTCTTCATCGACAACATCAATGTCAATCCGTCTATACACCAAACACTCCTGATCGACAAACTTTCGATCACAGAAAAGGATATCGAAAATCTTCAGGAAGAAGGTGTAGAAAAGGGGATGAAGGAATACGAACGAGACAAGGCCATGATCGAAATCTATAAGCGCCTTCGCCCTGGAGACCTGCCCACCTTGGACACTGCAAGAATCTTCTTCAAGAATCTGTTTTTTAATCCCGATCGCTACGATCTTTCCGAGGTGGGAAGGATGAAACTCAACTATAAGCTCGGAATCGATGTGGATAAAAAGGAACGGGCCCTGACTGAGAAGGATATCCTTGAGGTAGTCCGTTACCTGTTTCGCCTGAGGGACGGATACGGAATGGAAGATGACATCGACCACCTCGGCAATCGAAGGGTTCGCACGGTGGGAGAACTTGTGGAAGACCAATTCCATATTGGAATGGTGCGACTTGAACGTGCCATCAAGGAGAAGATGAGTCTCCAGGACGTGGAAACCCTGATGCCTCATGATCTCATCAACTCCAAACCCCTAACCGCGATATTGAAGGAATTCTTTGGGAGCAGTCAGCTCTCCCAGTTCATGGATCAGGTCAATCCGCTCTCGGAGATTACGCACAAACGGCGCCTCAGCGCCCTGGGGCCGGGGGGACTTACCCGAGAACGGGCAGGATTCGAGGTTCGTGATGTACACCCCACCCACTACGGACGCATCTGTCCGATCGAAACCCCAGAAGGTCCCAACATCGGCCTTATCTCCTCTCTGAGCACCTTCGCTCGCATCAACCCTTATGGTTTTATTGAAACTCCTTATAGGGTGGTCAAGGATGGTAAGGCCACAAACGAAATCAAGTACCTCTTTGCCCTGGATGAAGAAAATCACGTGATTGCCCAGGCTAATGCACCGCTGGATGAGGAGGGACGATTCATTAACGATCTGGTTTCCGCGAGAAAGGGAGGGGAGTTTGTCATGGTGTCTCCAGAGGAAGTTGATTTCATGGATGTCTCTCCAAAACAGTTGGTCAGTGTAGCGGCTTCCTTGATCCCCTTTCTGGAGCATGATGACGCCAACCGCGCACTGATGGGTTCTAACATGCAGCGTCAGTCTGTTCCGTTGCTTCGGGCGGAAGCCCCACTTGTAGGAACTGGTATGGAGCGTATTGTAGCACGGGATTCCGGAGTGGTCATACTGGCGCGGCGGGAGGGCGTCGTTTCATATGTGGATTCCAGAAAGATTATTATCAAGCATCCCATCGATGGGGACGGAGGGTTCGACTTAGATGTCTACCCGCTGATAAAATTCATGCGATCGAATCAAAATACCTGTATCAACCAAAAACCTATCGTTGAACGGGGGCAATGGGTTGATAAGGGAGAAACCATCGCGGACGGCCCAGCTACGGACCGAGGGGAACTCGCGCTCGGTCGGAATGTCTTGGTCGCCTTTCTCCCATGGGGAGGTTATAATTTTGAAGATTCTATCCTCGTAAGTGAAAAGATCCTCAAAGAGGACATCTATACCTCCATTCACATCGAGGAATTCGAGATCTCCGCAAGAGACACCAAATTGGGTAAAGAAGAGATCACCCGGGACATTCCAAACGTGGGTGAAGAGGCACTGAAGGACCTGGACGAAAGCGGGATTGTCAGACTTGGTGCCTTGGTCTCTTCCGGGGATATCCTTGTGGGAAAGATCACTCCAAAAGGCGAGACGCAGCTTTCCCCAGAGGAAAAGTTGTTAAGGGCCATCTTTGGCGAAAAAGCCGGGGATGTTCGGGATACCTCTCTTCGGGTGCCCCATGGGGTGGAAGGTGTGGTTATCGATGTCAAGGTTCTATCACGAAGGGCACAGGAAACAGACAGCCGAACGCAAGCGATAGAGGAAGAGCAGAAAGAGAGGTTAGAAAATGACCAAGCAGATGAGATTCGGGTTATCCTCGAGGCCACGAAAGAAATCCTCATCTCACTTTTTAAGGATAAACCCTTGGCAGAGGCCGTAACTCTCCCATCAGGTGAAATCCTTGGAGCAGGCAGCATCCTTTCCGAGGAACATTTAAGAAAGATCGATACGAGAGATTTTGAAAAACTCCAGGCTAAAGAGGTGGATCCCGTAAAGGTTCGGGTTATCTTAGACAAGATGCAGGATAAGATCGACGGCGTTCGATCTCTTTACCAGAACCGCATTTCAAAGATCTACAAGGGTGAAGAATTACCTCCTGGCGTCCTTAAAACAGTCAAGGTATACTTGGCCATGAAGCGGAAGCTATCTGTTGGAGACAAGATGTCGGGCCGCCATGGAAACAAGGGAATCATTTCCCGTATCCTTCCAGAAGAAGATATGCCTTACCTCCCAGACGGCACGCCGGTGGATATTGTCTTAAACCCCCTGGGGGTTCCTTCCCGCATGAACGTGGGACAAATATTGGAAACCCACCTTGGATGGGCCGCCCGGGAGTTAGGTCATCAGATTCAAACCATGCTGGAGAAACATTTCCCCATAGATCGCATCCGAAAGCGATTAAAAGAGATTTTTCAATCAGAAAGGATCGATGCCCTTATTGACGAGTCAACGGATGATGAAATCCTCAAGATCGCACGGGATATGGAAAAGGGCGTTCATACCTCTGTTCCGGTCTTTGACGGGGCCTCAGAAGAGGAAGTTAAGGCCTATATGGAGATGGCTGGAGTCCCTAAAGTAGGGCAGACTATCCTGTTCGACGGAAAAACTGGGGAGCCTTTTGACCATGAAATCACGGTCGGAAGCATGTATATGTTGAAACTCCATCATCTCGTGGATGATAAGATTCACGCCCGATCAATCGGGCCCTACTCCCTTGTCACCCAGCAACCCTTAGGAGGGAAGGCCCAATTTGGGGGCCAGAGGTTTGGAGAAATGGAGG
Source organism: bacterium (assembly GCA_027004185.1). Lineage (GTDB taxonomy): Bacteria > Desulfobacterota > S145-22 > S145-22 > S145-22 > S145-22. The sequence continues at coordinate 16,695 of JALTIG010000195.1, forward strand.
TATGGGCCATGGAAGGCTATGGAGCTGCTTACTCACTCCAGGAATTCTTAACCATTAAATCAGACGACGTCAACGGAAGAACCCGCGCCTACGAGGCCATCGTCAAAGGAGAAGATGTCCTGCAGCCGGGAACACCTGAGTCGTTCAATGTTCTTGTTAAGGAATTACAGAGTCTCTGCCTTGACGTCGAGCTTATCGACACCTCAAAGACACAACATAAGGAGGGATAACCTTGCAAAGTTTTGCTTCTTCATGGTTTTCAGACATGAAGGAAACCACAGAGTTTGATGCCATACGGATTGGGTTAGCTTCACCCGAGAAGATAGAAGCCATGTCCCATGGCGAGGTGAAGAAACCAGAAACGATCAATTATCGAACCTTCAAGCCTGAAAAGGATGGACTCTTCTGCGCCCGCATTTTCGGACCTGTTAAGGATTACGAGTGTAATTGCGGAAAATACAAGCGGATGAAACACCGGGGGATTGTCTGCGAAAAGTGCGGCGTGGAGGTCATCCAGTCGAAAGTACGCCGGGAACGTCTCGGACACATTAAGCTGGCAAGTCCTGTTGCCCACATATGGTTTTTGAAAAGCATACCAAGTAAACTTGGGACTTTGCTTGATATGTCCATCAGTGAGCTGGAAAGCATCCTCTATTTTGAGTCTTACGTCGTTCTGGATCCTAAAGAAACCTCTCTGAAACGTGGAGAGCTTCTATCAGAGGAGCGGTACATAGACCTCTATGAGGGTGAAGGATGGGATTTCCGTGCAGGGATTGGTGCAGAAGCGGTACGGGAACTCCTCCAGGATCTGGACCTTGAATCCCTTGCGAAAACCTTAAGGGATGAACTTAAGAGCACCAACTCCGAAACAAAAAGAAAGAAGATCGTCAAAAGACTAAAAATCGTTGAGGCATTTATCGGCTCTGGAAACAAACCGGAATGGATGATTCTGACCGTCATCCCTGTGCTCCCCCCGGATCTTAGGCCCTTGGTCCCGTTGGATGGGGGTCGGTTTGCCACCTCTGATCTGAATGATCTGTACCGTCGCGTCATCAATAGAAACAACCGCCTGAAGCGCCTTTTAGAGCTGGATGCTCCTGAAATCATTATAAGAAACGAAAAACGGATGCTGCAGGAAGCGGTGGATGCACTCTTCGATAACGGAAAACGGGGACGGGCCATTGTGGGTGCCAACAAACGGCCTCTAAAGTCCTTGAGTGACGTGCTGCGAGGCAAGCAGGGTCGTTTTCGGCAGAACCTCCTTGGAAAGCGGGTTGATTACTCTGGTCGTTCAGTCATCGTGGTGGGTCCAGAACTGAAACTTCACAAATGCGGCCTTCCCAAACGCATGGCTCTTGAACTCTTCAAGCCCTTTATCTACGGAAAGCTGAGGGAGAAGGGCTTGGCCATTACCATCAAGGCCGCGAAAAAGATCGTTGAGAAGGAGGGACCTGAGGTTTGGGATATCCTTGATGAAATCATCCGGGAACACCCCGTCCTGCTGAATCGTGCCCCTACCCTTCACCGGTTGGGCATTCAGGCCTTCGAGCCTATCCTGATCGAAGGGAAGGCCATTCAGCTTCACCCCCTCGTGTGTACCGCTTACAACGCGGACTTTGATGGGGACCAGATGGCGGTTCATGTTCCCTTATCCGTCGAGGCCATGACAGAGGCACGGGTTTTGATGATGTCCACGAACAATATTCTGTCTCCTGCCAATGGGAAACCAATCATCGTTCCAACCCAGGACATCATTCTCGGTTTGTATTACATGACGGTGACCCGCCCATTTGTAAAGGGTGAAGGGAAGGTTTTCGCTAATACCGAAGAGGTTCGGATCGCCTATGATCAAGGGGAAGCGGATCTCCATGCCGCCATTCGCGTACGAATGGATGGAAAGATTGTGGAAACCAGCGTGGGGAGAATCATCCTATATGAGGTCATTCCAGAGGATATCCCCTTTGAATTAATCAATAAGCCCATGACAAAAAAGGAAGTGGCGAAACTGATCGATTATTCCTTCCGGAAGGCAGGGGACAAAAAAACTGTCATTCTCTCTGACAAATTGAAAAATCTGGGCTATTACTACGCCACTAAAGCCGGCATTTCCATATGTATTGATGACCTCGTCGTCCCTGAAAAGAAGGAGGAACTGCTGAATACGGCAAATAAAAAGGTTGCGGAGGTCTACCGACACTACCGCGACGGGGTAATTACAGAAAGTGAGCGTTACAACAAGGTGATTGATATCTGGGCGGATACAACCGAGAAGGTTGCAGAAGAGATGATGGAAAGCCTTCGGTTTGAAACCGTTGAAGACATGGAGGGCAAACGATCTGCCCGAACAAAAAGCTTGAACCCTGTTTTCATTATGGCAGACTCCGGGGCCCGCGGAAGTGCTCAACAGATCAGGCAGCTTGCCGGGATGCGTGGGCTAATGGCAAAACCAACGGGAGAAATTATCGAAACACCCATCACGGCAAACTTCCGAGAAGGATTAACAGTGTTACAATACTTCATCTCAACCCATGGTGCACGAAAGGGACTGGCGGATACCGCCTTGAAGACAGCAAATTCCGGGTACCTGACACGCCGTCTGGTCGATGTTTCTCAAGACACGGTGGTTACAGAGTATGACTGTGGAACATTAGATGGTATAGAGATGACATCACTCATCGAGGGTGGAAAAATCATTGAGCCTGTGGGGGCAAGAATCCTGGGTCGTGTTGCGCTGGAAGATGTGGTAGATCCCTTTTCCGGAGAGGTAATCGTATCAGCAAATCACGAGATCGATGAAGAGGCCGTCCAGCGTATCAATGAATGCGGCATCAATTCTGTGAAGATCCGATCTGTTTTAACATGCAAGTCGAAACGAGGCTGCTGTGTTCTCTGTTATGGTAGGGATCTGGCCAGGGGACGACTAGTCAATGTAGGTGAGGCAGTCGGGATTATTGCGGCCCAATCAATCGGTGAACCAGGTACCCAATTAACCATGCGAACCTTTCACATCGGTGGAACAGCCAGCCGACGCGTGGAGCAAAACACGCTTGAGTCACCTATCAAGGGAACAATCAAATATCTCAACCTGAAAACTGTCAAGAATCGAAACGGAGAATGGGTCGTGCTGAACCGAAACGGGGAGGTTGCCATCCTGGATGAAGAAGGACGGGAACGAAAAAAATATCCCCTGATTTACGGTACTCGGGTCAAGGTAGAGGATGGAGATACAGTAAAGGAGAAGCAGCTGATCGCTGAGTGGGATCCCTACAATACCCCTGTAGTCTCTGAGATCGCGGGGAAGATAAAGTTTGGCGACATCATGGAAGGGTTCACCATGCAAGAGCAGGTGGATGAAATCACAGGGCTCTCCACGAAGGTAATCGTTGAATCCCGTGACCCTTCCCTGCGCCCAAGGATCTCCATTAAAGACGATAAAGGGAAAACCCGAAGGCTTCCAGGAAGCACCAGCATGGCTCGGTACCTTCTCCCCGTTGGGGCCATCATTCAGGTAACGGAAGGCGACGAGGTGCAGGCAGGGGATGTTATCGTCAAGATCCCCAGGGAGACAACCAAGACAAAAGATATTACCGGCGGTTTACCAAGGGTCGTGGAACTCTTCGAGGCACGAAAACCGAAAGAGAGCGCTGTGATCAGTGAAATTGATGGTATTGTAACGATCGGGAAGGATATCAAAGGAAAGCGCACCGTGATCGTGACCCCTGAAGTAGGGGAACCCAAGGAATATATCATCCCTAAGGGGAAACATATCAGCGTACACTCCGGAGACTTCGTTAAAGCGGGTGAGGCCTTGATGGATGGCCCTATCAACCCCCACGATATTCTGCGTGTTAAGGGAGAAAAAGAGCTGGCAAAGTATCTTGTAGATGAGGTCCAGGAGGTATATCGGCTTCAAGGTGTCGAAATCAATGACAAACATATTGAAGTCATTGTCCGGCAAATGTTGAAACGGGTCAGGATCAAAGAGATGGGGGATACGAAATTCTCGGTGGATGACATCGTGGAAAAGTATGTATTCGAACAAGAGAATGAACGGGTCTTAAGTAAAGGAGGCACCCCAGCAGTTGCCGAACCTCTTCTAATGGGAATTACCAAGGCAGCTCTCATTACGGACAGCTTTATATCTGCTGCCTCATTCCAGGAAACCACAAAGGTTCTGACAGGCGCCAGCATTGCAGGCAAGATTGACAAGTTAAAAGGCCTAAAGGAAAACGTTGTGGTGGGAAGGTTGATTCCTGCAGGAACCGGCTTCAAACGTTACCAGGATCTGGAAGTGGTAACAGAAACGGGGGAAAGGGAATTTGGCCCGAAGTTCGATGCCACTCGGGAGTTAGAAGCATTTGACGCCTTCGTGGCCACCCCACCTACTCCACCTTCTGGAAGAACAGATGGCTCGGAAACCATAACTCCTATCGAATTCCGGTAACAGGTTTGATATGGCATGCCATATTCAATAAGGAAAAGAGATCAGAAAATATACAGGTAGGTAAAAGATGTTTGACACATTGACAGAACGGTTGAATGCCGTTTTCAAAAGGTTGAAAGGGGAAGGGAAGATCACGGAGGAAAACATCCGCGAAGCCATGCGACAGATCCGACTCTCCCTTTTGGAAGCCGACGTCAATTACAAGGTGGTAAAATCATTTGTGTCCGCTGTCCAGAAAAAGGCGATAGGTGTTGAAGTCCTTTCAAGTATTACACCGGGACAACAGATCGTCAAGATCGTTCATGGCGAACTTATTGAGCTTTTGGGCACCAAACACACTCGTATCACCTTAAGTGGAACATCCCCCTACCCGATCCTCCTTGTGGGGCTCCAGGGTTCTGGCAAAACCACTACGATCGCCAAGCTGGCCCATATGCTAAAGAAGAGCGGGAAGCATCGCCCCTATCTCGTCCCTGCAGACGTCAGGCGCCCGGCAGCCATTGACCAGCTTGCCACGCTGGCTAAACAGGTGGATGTCCCATGCTACCCCTCAGCACCCACGGATAACCCCATTGTGATATCCCAAAATGCCATCCAAGAGGCCATCCGCATCGGCTGCGATACCATCCTCATCGATACAGCAGGTCGGCTTCAAATAGACGAAACCCTGATGAAAGAGCTGGAACAGATCAAAAAAGCGGTCCGCCCATCCGATATACTGCTTGTGGTTGATGCTATGACGGGCCAAGAAGCTGTCAAAGTTGCCGTAGCCTTCAACAACCGCCTCGATCTGGGGGGGGTAATCCTTACCAAGCTTGATGGGGATGCCCGGGGGGGCGCTGCCCTTTCCATCAAGGCTGTGATTGATCGTCCCATCAAATATGTGGGGGTTGGAGAAAAGATAGAGGATTTTGAACCCTTTCATCCCGATAGGATGGCCTCCCGTATACTCGGGATGGGAGATGTCCTGACCCTCGTTGAAAAAGCTCAGGAAACTTTCGATCAGAAGCAGGTTGAAAAATTTGAGAAAAAACTCAAAAAAAACAATTTTACCCTAGAAGATTTTCGTGATCAACTCCAAAAGATCCGAAAAATGGGATCCCTCGAGAGCCTTGTTTCCATGATCCCAGGGATGCAAAAACTCATGGGGAAACAGGCACTCCAACCGGATGAACGGGAACTCGTTAAAGTAGAGGCGATCATCAACTCCATGACTAGGAAGGAACGACTCAACCATTCCATCATCAACGGCAGCCGAAGGAAACGTATTGCAAAGGGGAGCGGAACTACTGTTCAAGACGTCAATAATTTGATAAAAAAGTACATACAGGCAAAAAAGATGATGAAGCGCTTCAGCAAAATGGGAAAAAGAAAATCCTTCGGGAGAGATACATTCCCCTTTCCCGTATAAGAAGGAAAAATATTTTGGTTGAATGGTGAATGTGTAAGGATTTAAGGCGATTAACCATCACAAAACCGAAAAGGAGGTGAACC
>JALTIG010000196.1 GCA_027004185.1 bacterium
TTCTGGAACGATGTAAGAAGAATCCTTGAAAACTACGAAAGACCCTTCAGCGTGAGCTGAAAGGGTAGTTCACTACGTCGAACTGCAACAGAGATTCATTGATTTTAAAAAGAAACTAACTATTACCTATTATTATACTTTAGTTAAGAAAAATGAGCGAGAGGAGCGGTGATTGCCCCATACGGTTTTATGTAGATGGCACGGTTCTCAGGCTTGGAAAATGGCTGAGGATGTTGGGAATTGATGCTCCAAAGTTACCACGGAATCTTGATGTCTCCCCCAATTCCTGTATCCTTACAAAAAAAACGACCGGCTACAAATCTGCACATCATGTGATCCTCGTCCCGTATGACAACATAGAGGAACAACTAACATGGTTTGCAAGAAGATTTTCCGATGCTATAAAATGGGAAAGATTCGGGACTCGCTGTCGTAACTGCAACCTGGAACTTGTAAGGGTATCCAGGGAAACCGTACGGAACAAGGTCCCAGATTATATCAGTCAGACACATGACGATTTTATGATATGTCCGCAGTGTCAAAAGATCTACTGGAAGGGATCCCATGTGGATAAGATGCGGGCATTTTTGAACAGTATTGGTTTTCCCGATGAGGCAAAGATATGATTCGAATTACAGGGGGTGCACTAAAGGGGAGATTCTTAAAATCTCCACAGGGAAAGAAGGTACGTCCCACTCGTTCAGTAGTCCGGGAGGCGATCTTTGACATGCTTGGCCCACGGGTTGTGGGTGCCATGGTTTTGGATCTCTTTTCTGGAAGCGGTCTACTTGGCCTTGAATCCATAAGCCGTGGTGCTAGACAGGTTTTCTTCGTAGAGCAGGACAGGTTCACCTGTAGGGTCCTGAAAAACAATATCCATGCGTTATGCCAGGAATATGAAAATCCCATTTTGTGCGGCCCGGTTAACACGGCCATGAAACAATTTATGAGGTCGAGAATCCAGTTCGATATCGTATTGATGGATCCCCCTTACGAACTTAACATAAACTCCATATTAAGAACCTTATCCAAAACCGATATCGTCAAAAAACATGGGTGGGTGATCGTGGAAAGAAGCAAACATTCACGAGATATAGTTCCAGAAAGTTTTCAAGAGATTAAACAGAAAACCTATGGTCAGACACGTATTACCATCTATCAGCCCATTCAAAGGTGAAAGGAGATAATGCCTTATGATCAAAGCAATCTATCCCGGATCCTTCGATCCCATTACCTTAGGACACATTGACATCATTCACCGAGGCCTCGCCATATTCGACCAGATCGTGGTAGCTGTCGCACACAACATTGAAAAAAAGAGCCTGTTCAGCATTGAAGAGAGGAAAAGGCTCATCCGAGAGGTTTTAAAGGAATCTGACCGAGTAACCATTGATAGTTTCAACGGATTGCTCGTCAATTATGTGGAAAAGGTTCAGGGAAATGTCATCATTCGTGGGTTACGCGCCACATCCGATTTTGAATATGAATTTCACATGGCTTCCATCAACCGACATCTGAATCACCGGGTTGATACCTTCTTCATGATGACAGCCAAGGACTATTTTTTCGTCAGTTCACGGACCATCAAAGAGGTGGCGATGATGGGGGGTAGCGTAAAAGGTCTCGTTCCAGAAGCGGTAGAAAGAGCCTTGCGAGTAAAATTTGAGTCTCTACCTGGTTAAGGCGTTAATATAAACAAACGTTATCCCGCTTCGCATATACTCAGGAATAAGCTTTTTCAATACAATAACAGTGGCACGGTGAGGATGTCCGATACCAATGGCTGACCCCTTTCTTTTCGCTATCGCCACTAAGTGATCTAATTGTTTTTTTATCTTCTTCACATCCCTGACATTGTCTAAAAATATGTCGCGGCTCGCCGTAGGAACCCCAAACTTCTTTGCCAACTTGTATCCCACAGTCCCAGCGATGGTCCTACTATCCAGGAATATCTTCCCTCTTTCTTTCAAAACCTCCATTACAGCTCTCATCCCCTTCATATCACAGGTAAAACGCGAGCCCATATGGTTATTAATACCACAAACCCACGGAATACGGTTCAGGTCGGTCTCAAGCTGCTTCTTGATCTCCTCTACGCTCATTTTTACATATAACGCACCAGGCCCAGGATCCTTCCCCTTTTCGGGATACCCTTCAGGTTCCATGGGAAGATGCATAAGTATGACATGTTTCTTCTCTTGCGCTTCCCGGGCAATCTCCCTGGCATGGGGAGCATATGGAAAAATGGAAAGGGTGATAGGGACCGGAAGATTCAACAGCTCCCTCGCGATGTGAAGGTTATAGCCGATATCATCTATGACGATGGCCACCTTGACCCCTTTTGTGGATGGCTTTTTCTTTCCAACCCTTGAGGGGATAACCCGGACTTCCTTCCTTCCCTTCAGCCTTAGAATGGCAAGCTTATGCGTCAAAATTTCACCGCAGTAAATATAGAGCTCGTTTCTCCCACCCTGAACAACCTTCAAGTGCCTGTAACGCGATCCCAGTATGGTGGTGAGGGCATGTTGAATCTCCTTTGTTCTCGCTCTGTGGGATTTCAGACTAATGATTGTCTCTCCGCCGTGTGTTCTCCAAACCAATTCCCGGTGAGAGTAGCCTTCCTTAAACAGCAGGCCCAAGATCATCGTAGTGATCTCACTCTGTCGCTGGGCGCAAGAACGCCGAATCGATATTGCCCGGAACCTTTCGTGTTGCTGGGCATAGTGAAAAATCGCAAGAATAATAAGGAGCAGAGCTATAC
>JALTIG010000197.1 GCA_027004185.1 bacterium
TATCGGAAGTATATAAATAATAATCACTTTTTTTGCTGCCGTACACAAATGCAAAGTCAATACCAAATCCCTGGTAAGCATAACCTATACCTCCGGTGAAATACTGTTTTTTACCATCGTTCAGTTTTTTTTGGTAGGGGCTGGCGTAATAGGCATACCCTCCTCTGAAACTAAAGGCATTTGCCCTGATTTCAATACCTCCTCTGAAATTATGGGTTGCCTGATAGTTGCTACGGATATCGGCGTTGGAACCTGTTGAATAATCTACACCATTGGCTTTGAATTTGGCTTTGGAGTAATCCACATACTCATATTCAAAAGTCAGGAAACCATATTTTTTGAAGATAAGGGCAACGTCTCCAATGGCGCGCATAGGTGTGTGCAGCTTGTAGTCGAAAACTCCATCATTAGAGCGGCTTTGGTAAGAACCCCAGTTTTCAAGGTCTGACATGGTGTTGGTATACCAACGGTCTGACATGGAGTACCAGGTAGGTGAGTGGTATGCGCCGCCAATCCTCAGCCATTCAGTAGGACGATAAATCAATCCTACTTTAACATTAAATCCGAATCCTGATGTGGAAAGATTTTCGTAAACCGACCAAGAGTTGAAATAGGGTATTGTATCGGCAACATCACTTTCGCTGTATTTTGTTTCCCTAAAATATCTTGTATATGGCATTCCCAGAGTTAGTCCGAAGTAAATTTTATCATCAAAATTTGTTCCTACCGAAATATCCCATTCATTGGTTGAACCTTTGCTGGATAGCACCTCTTTTTGAAGAATCCCTCCAGGGGGTACCGGAGAGTCGTACCAATCAGTATATCCCGGAACAGTATCTATAAGGTAGGTATTCCATGCGGGTGTTAAATCGTAAGAATACCAACCGCCATAATCTTTTTCGATATCGCTATAGTTAACACCATTTGCCTGTTCGAGATAGGCATCTATTTTAGAATTCTCTAAATTATCACCGATGATAGAACGGTTCATATTAAAATTGTTCAACCGGTTAAAGCCAAAGGCAAACTGAAGAAATTTAAAACCTCCCGCCTGATTTCCAAGGTAGGTTGTGTTAACCATTCCAAAATTGCTAAGGTCGAATATGGTTTTTGAATCTTCAGCAGTACCCCCATTATAGTAGGTATTTGTGTTGCGGGTTGGAACTTCTGCGGTAAGGGTATATTCACTTTTCCTAAAAAGCCCTAACCCGGCCGGGTTTATAGCCAGCGTTGAGAGGTCGGAGCCTAAAGCACCAAAGGCACTTCCCACTGCCATATTGCGTGCGGTTCCCTGATAATATTGTTGTGAAACTCTCAGTGCATCACTGGCATATTGGGCATAAGCACCTGCAGTGAATAATAAAATTATGGATATAAGGATAACTCGTTTCATGCTATTTTGGTATGAAAGTGAATACTAGATTAGTTATGAAAATGAACGATTAACGTCGTCCACCACCGCGGTTACCACCACTACTTCGAGATCCGCCGGAGCTGCCGGATGACCTGCTACTACCACTGGAGAAGCCACCACCTGAATTACGTGATGAGCCTGAGCTTCTTGTTGGAGAGGAATAGGACTTTGATGGAGAAGAGTAGGATTTGCTGGGAGATGAACTTCTACTTCTACTTGGACTGCTGTACCTTTTTGTTCGAGTGCCTGAACTTTTAGTTGTTGTCCTGCGGACTGTTGTAGGCCTGCTGTTTGTAGTTCTGGTTCCGCCAACAGTTGCTTTTCTGGTTCCTGAAACAGCAGATCTGGAGTTGTGCTTATTATTATTTGATGGTCTGGAAGAAGGACGCATATATTCTTTACTTGAACGAGGTTGCTGTGAAGGCAGGCTTCGGTAAGCTTTTGGTTTGCTGTAGCGTGTGGGAGCCTGGTTATGTCTTACAGTTGACGTTCTGGAAGATGGTTTTGAATACGACCTGCTTCGTGTTTTGCTTGCAGTGCTCTTGACAGGTCGGGTATTTACATTTTGTCGGATTCCTTTAGGCTTAACATACCTCTTGTTACTATTGACAGGTTTTGCCTGCTTAGTGCTTACATTTTGTTTCCTGTTTGTTGATCCTTTTTGCGGAGCAGTAGCTCTGTTTTGAGGTTTTACTCTGGTTGAACCAGTAGAACGTTGACGATTACTCGCCACTTCAGTACCTTTTCCGGCCATGGCTGCTTTGGTTCTTCCTGAGCTGGCAGAAGCTGCACTGCCTGATGTTCTGTATCCGGGAACAGCGCTTCCAGCCATGCCTCTCCCATTTCCTGGTATATCAGAGCCGCCTGTACGGCCACCACTGCTTCCGCGACCACCACCTCTTGGGCCGTAATGAACAGGATTACGGTAACCATAATCAGGATAGCCGGGTGTGTAACCAGGGTACCCCGGATAGTATCCACCACCATAATAACCATCCCAATATCCATTCCAGTAGCCATTGTTGTATCCACTCCAGTAACTTCCGCCCCATCCGTAATAAGGGTATCCGTAGTATGGGTATCCCCAACCATAGGATGGATAACCATAGCCATAAGATGGATATCCCCATCCATAACCTACACCAAAGCCAAAACTCAATGAAACATTAGGACTGCTGCAGTATGAACTACCACCATCATCAAAATATTCATCGTCACTATTGTCATCGCTGAATTTGCGTAAACGCGAAGCGTAATCAATATCATAATAAGCGTCATCTTCAAGATAAACGGTATCGGATGTATTATCATTGGTAAGATTTTCGTATGATCCTTCAACAGTACCT
>JALTIG010000198.1 GCA_027004185.1 bacterium
CGATGTAAATCATCCATCTCAACCGTATGGGAGGAGGCGCCATTAACCAATGCGGCTATAAGAGGTAGGTGCCGATCCAAACTTGGAATGACCGTTGCTTCATCAGACCCTCTCATCTCCTCAGCAAGTGAAACCATTATCCGGGTAGGGTCCTGGGAAGAACCCGCAATCGCCGAACCCAGCCAGTCCAGAAAAAAGGTCTTTAATTTATAAACAAGGTCCTCCGGGAGCTCTTCATATCTGAGTGTAAAAAAATACTTAGCGATTTGATCAGCGACTGAAATATATGCCTTCATCCTTAATCCTCGTATAGTTTGTGGATTATTATTGCATTGAATGGACAAGCCTGAAGGCAGAGTTCACATAAGGTACATTCATCCTCTTTTTCTGGGATCGCCTCAGGATAAAGACCTTTTATTACGAAGATATTGACTGGACAAACCGTTACGCATCTTCCGCATTCCTTCACACCTGCACACTCGGCATCCTTGACCTCAACTGTAATGAACTCACCCATCCCAATCCCCTATTCTACCTCGTAAAAAACGCTTGACTTATCCCCTTTTCCTATTAATCTCATTAGCCAGCGCCAAGAGATCTCTGGAACGTTCCACAACAGGATAATCAATGAATTTGCCTTCCAACTGGATCGCCGCCGTACCAGAGGCTTCCGCTTGTTCAAAAGCCCGTACAATCTTCTCGGCCTTTTCAATCTCCTCTAAAGAAGGAGAAAAAACTTCATTACAAGGATCTATCTGCCTCGGATGTATGACCAACTTTCCTTGAAACCCTAAACGCTTAGCTCTCTTTGCATCCGAGACCAGGGCATCAATATCGGACAAATCAAGCATAAAAGGTGTATCGATCGGAGGAGCTAGCCCCGCTGCTCTACAGGCAATAGAAATCCTTGAGCGGGCGTAAAGAAGCTCACTTCCCTCCAGGGTCATCTCTATCCCCATATCAAGGGTAAAATCCGCAGCTCCAAAAGCCACCGTATAAACCCTCTGCGGTTTCGTCTCTGTGGAAACAATCTCATATATCCGTTGCACAGCGGAACCAGATTCAATCAGGGGAAGGACGAGAAAAAAACCTTCAGGAAGAGAGTCCCTTTTTTCAATCTCAAGTAGAAGTCTGTTAATCTCCCTGATATCTTCTGCTTGTTCAACCTTAGGAAGCATAATCCCCTTTACCCCTTTGACCACAGCCTCCTCTAAATCACTCTGGATGTATGAAGATCTTAGAGGATTGATTCGAACCATAATTGCCCGATCCGCAAACTGTGAGACCTTTTCCCTGACATTTAATCGAGCTATCGCTTTTTCGGAAAGCGGAACCGCATCTTCTAGATCAATGATCACCATATCTGCCTTTGTGTTCAATGCCTTTTCGATCCGATCGGGCCGATTACCAGGGACAAAGAGCGCTGTTCGCATAAGGATTGCCATCAGTTCCCTCTTATAGAACTTCTCTGAGGATTGAAACGATATCGTCTAATCGTTCTGCAACATGAATCCCTGCCTTCCTAAAACGTTCTATCTTGCCAGCGGCAGTTCCTTTTTCTCCTTCCACAATGGTGGCCGCGTGCCCAAACCTAACACCTGGCATTCTGTCAACAAACCGGCCCGCAACAAACGCTACAATCGGAAGTCTGATCTTCCTGGAAGTCACCAGCTCTGAAAGTCTTTCCTCAATTACACCACCTGGTTCACAAAAGAGAACCAATGCTTCCGTCCCCGGGTCTTTATCAAAGAGTGGGATAAGATCAAGAAAATTTAAACCCACAACTGGATCTCCACCAACACTGATACACGTACTTTGTCCAATCCCATGGATCGTCAGAAGGTTGGCAATCTCGGTAGTCATCCCCCCGCTTCTAGATGCAATAGCCACTGAACCGGGCTTATAGGCACTTTTCACATTTTTTACAGGCCCCCCCGCCATGCCGATCTTGACGGTGTGGGGATTAATCATCCCGAGCGTATTGGGACCAATCACGAACGCGCCCCTCTCCCTGGCTACTTCCAAGATCTCAATGGTATCCTTCCGCGGCACCCTTTCTGCCACAATCACCAGCAACTTGATCCCGTTTGATAGTGCCTCCAGGGCAGCCCCCTTTACCCTGGCAGGTGGAACCGAAATTACAGTGGCGTCCGCACGCTCACCTTGTAAGGCCTCGTAAACAGTATCGAATACAGGTACTCCATAAACGCTTCGGCCACCCTTCCCAGGTGTCACCCCTGCTACAACCTTGGACCCATAATCAATCATATCCTTTGTAAAGGCGACAGCCTCCCGGCCTGTAATCCCCTGAACAATAATCCTCGTATTTTCATCTGCTAAAATTGCCATATAATCTCTCTCAAGACGTTAACTTCTCCACCGCCCTTCGGGCCGCTTCATCGATGGAAACGGTTCGATCACAATAATCCACACCATATTTTGAAAGGATCTTAAAACCCTCTTCCTCCCAAGCGCCGGGTATTCGAAAAACAGCCAAAGTCTCCGATGGAACCCTTCCTGCCTCCATGATACCTTTAATAACACCCCGAGCCATCAAATCGACCCGCGTATTACTTACGATATTCATAATAACCGCGATTTTTTCAACTCCAGGTTTTGAGAGGATAAGTTTGGTAAGTTCTTTGGTCTTTAGGACCGAGGGATTACCTCCAATCTCGCAGTAATTTGCAGGACGCCCCCCATGTCTCAGTACAGCATCAAAGGCGGTTAGAGAAGCACCGCCGCCTCCGATGATTAATCCCAAATTCCCATCAAACTCGATTAACCTGCCGGCAACCCCTCGTTGATCCATGCTATCAATTTCAACCGCCTTTTTCTCAAAGTCGCTTTGTTTTCTCTTGCCCCCGATCCTCCTGGAATCTTTTGCCTTGTCTGCAATTGATCGATTTCTGAACAGGGCATCGTCATCGATCTCCAAATGGCAATCCAAAGCAACTCTCTTCCCACCTATTGTCTGTGCTAAGGGGTTAATCTCTGCAACTGTGGCATCATTTTCCAAAAAGAGCTCTGATAAAAGAGAAAATATATTGGATAAACCCAATAAAGACTTCCCAGTTATCCCCATTGAGGAGATCATTTCACGCGCCATAAATTCCTGTAGGCCCGTTCTAATAGAAAAATGCCTCTTTTTCACACTCTCCGGGTTCTTCCGGGCTAATTCCTCGATATCAACCCCTCCCTCACGGGAAAAGATCGCAACCGGGAGCTTGGCAACCGTATCATACGTAATCCCAAGGTAAAACTCTTCAGAGATATCCATCAATTTCTCTTCGACCAGGACTTCATGTACGCGGTAACCACGAACCCTACTTGATAACATCTGCTCAAGCTTGGTCTCCATCTCCTTTTTATCTCTGACGTCCACTACTCCACCCGCCTTTTGACGCCCTCCAATCGGAATCTGGGCCTTTAGTATAGCCGGGATGGGAAGTTCTAATCGTTTAAAATCATTACGGGATACCAAAACCCCTGAGGGAACTGGTATCCCTTTTTTTGCAAGTATCCCCTTTGATTCACACTCCAATAATCGCATGAGATTTCCTTTTTGTATATATGTCAATTGTCGACAATATAACATTTAAACACTGCCATGTCAAGAGATATTTTTAATTAAAAGCAAGGATCCTCAAATTAGAGGAACCCAAGTCAGATCATCCAATGACATTCCCTCTTCCAACTACTTAAAAACTTTATGACTTGACAATCCACCGTTTTTGCTATGATTATAAAATAAGGCTTTAATACGAGAGTGTACATCCTTGCCGGAGGTGATAAGACATGCCTATTTACGAATATGAAACAATCGTCCCGGGAAAGGGATGTGAAAAATGCCGAAAACGATTCGAAGTGATTCAGGACATTAATGAAGCACCCCTTTCAAAATGCCCTTACTGTGGAAACCCCGTAAGAAAGTTGGTGTCATGGTGTCGAGCCGCTGTTGTGGAGGTATCGGTAGAGGCAACAAGAGTAGAAAACAAGGTCAAAGAATATGAAAGGGAGGGTATGTGGAGCCATGCCGCTGAGCTTGCAGATTCCTACTCGGAAAAAACAAAGGATTCGACTCTAAAAACAAGGGCACTCGAAGACTACAAGAAAGCGGGGTACGATCTCAACTCACTCGGATAAGGGAATCATACAACATATTTTATCCCTCTTTCCTCCCGATCTTTGGAAGATAACCTTCATAAAGAAACGCCAGGTGTGCCTGCTCGATTTCCGCGGGATCCACAACTTTTCTTGCCACACCACTTTTCATGGCTGCCAAGGCAACAGCCGCTGAAACCTTCGGAGGAACCCTGAAATTCATCATCTTCGGGATGATATTATTCTCTGATAGTTCGTTTTCGGGCACCGCATCTGCAAGAGCCTGAGCAGCAGCCAGCTTCATAGCCTCATTAATTGTTTTTGCCCGAACCTCCAGCGCTCCCCTGAAGATACCCGGGAACCCCAAGGAGTTATTTATCTGGTTTGGAAAATCGGAACGCCCCGTGCCCACTATCCGTGCGCCCCCCGCTTTCGCCTCATCCGGCATGATTTCGGGGACAGGATTGGCCATAGCAAAGACGATGGCATCTTTTGCCATTGTCTTTACCATCTCCTGCGTTAAAAGCCGGGGGGCAGAGAATCCCAGAAAAACATCGCTCCCCTTGATGGCGGTTTTCAGATCCCCTCTGATTCCCTCCGGGTTGGTTAGTTCTGCCATCTCCCTCTTGATCCAGTTCATCCCCTCCGTCCTTCCTTTATAGATAGCACCGTGACGATCACTGAGGATAATGTTCTTGGCCCCTGCAGAGAGAAGGATCTTAGCCACTGCAATCGCCGCCGCTCCAGCCCCGCTGATGGTGATACGGATACCTTCTAACGTTTTCCTCACGATCTTCAAGGCATTTGTCAAACCAGCCAAAAGAACGACAGCCGTGCCATGCTGATCATCGTGAAAAACAGGAATATCCAGTTTTTCTGCTAACTTACGTTCGATATAAAAGCAACGTGGGGCAGAGATATCCTCCAGATTAATCGCACCAAATGGTGTTGAAATATGGGCCGCAGCCGCAACGAGTTCATCAGAATCCTGGGTCCCGATACAGATTGGATAGGCCTCCACCCCTCCAAAGGTATGGAAAAGAACACATTTCCCTTCCATCACCGGTAGGGCGGCACGCGCGCCTATGTTACCCAAACCAAGAACGGCACTTCCATCACTAATCACGGTTACCAGGTTCCCCTTACAGGTGTATCGATAAGCTGATTCTGGGTCCTTAACAATTTTAATAACCGGGTCGGCACTGCGGGGAGGAAGATACAAGAGCTCCAGGATATAATGATCCTTCACAGGGATCTTGGCCTTAACCTCAATGACCCCTCGATAGCGCTTATGTAATTCGAGGGACTGGTATTCCAAATCCTTTTTTGAACCACTTAAAGGAGGTACCTGAAATCCCTCGTAAACGAAACTTTCCGTCCTTCTGACGATTTCATCAGGATCCACACCCCGTCGTGCTGTTCCCGTCTCAATAGCCGCCTTAGCTACAGCACCCGCAATGATGGGTGCCACGTGGAAATCAAAGATGGGGGGAAGAATAATATTTTCACGCAATTTTTCCCTGCCCACGATGGATGCGAGGGCATTGGCCGCAGCAATCTTCATCTCAGTATTAATCTCTTTGGCAAAGACATCGAGAATCCCCCGAAAAACCCCCGGGAAAACCATTGCTACATTCATCTCGTTCGTTGTTTGCGGCAGGCTTGTTCCAACAATCCTTGCCCCTGCCTTTAAAGCCTCGGCAGGCGTTATTTCCGGTTCCGGAGCGGAGAGCGCGAATACGATGGGATCCGTATTCATAGAGCGGATCATCTCAGGGGCTAGAGATCCCTTACGGGAAACCCCAATAAAGACGTCAGCCCCTTTGATTACCTCTTCGAGCGGGCCCGTTTCAATCAGATCATTGGTGATCTTTGATATCTCAAATTTTGACCAGTCCATCCCGACAGTCCGATACTTAAAAATGGCCCCATGCGTATCGCACAGAATAAGCCGGGTAATCCCCACTGAGTGTAGAAGCTTCGCAATGGCAATCCCCGCTGCCCCTGCTCCCGCAATCACCACTTTCATCTTCTTAGGATTTTTAGAAAGGATCTTACACGCATTGATAAGCCCTGCAAGAACCATAATGGCCGCCGCATGCTGGTCATTGTGGAAAACAGGGATATTCATACTACGAGCGAGCAGGTTTTCCACCTGGAAGCACTTGGGTGAATTGATATCTTCGAGACACACTGCTCCAAATGTAGGCGCCAGTAGGCTGATCGTCTGAACAATTTCATCCACATCTTGCGTTTCAAGACAGATAGGGAAGGCATCCACATTGGCAAAGGTCTTAAAAATTACAGATTTTCCTTCAAGAATTGGTAGAGCAGCAAGGGGACCCTTATTCCCCAGACCGAGGATTCGAGATCCATCTGTTACCAACGCCACTGTATTCCCCCGACAAGTATAATCAAAAGATTTAGCGGGATCTTTCTCAATCGCCCGACACGGCTCTGCAACTCCAGGGGTATAAACGAGGCTTAAAACCGAGCTATCCCGGATAGGCACCTTGCTTTGTACACCGATGAGACCATTATATTTTTCCCTATACCAGAGTGATTTTTTCACAGTTTTCATCATGATTCTCCCTGTAACCATTATTGTGACCTATAACCCCTCCTGAAATTCAGTATAACCCAACATAGTAAAAACGCAAGAAAAAAGCATCATTTATCCTTTAGGACCCCCAGTTCTATTGACAAAACTTCAGTGGTTCGATAAAAGAAAGCGCGATTGTTTTGATGTGAAAAGTATCCATGGTATCTTTGATAAAAGGATCATTAGAGATGGATTCAAGGAGCATTCTTTGGTAGGTTGACTGTTAAAACTACTAAATAATCATCAGTACCTGTCTGGACACAAAAGGAAGCAGCATAATGTGTACCCCGAAGGCATATATACAGCATAACCAGGTAGAAACCCTTATTATGGAAGACATACAATCTATTGTTTGGGAAACTCCTACACGTTTTGTCTTAAGAGATCTTATAGGGAAAACCCGGCATGTGGAGGGTCGAATCATTTCGATGGATCTCATCACCCATCAGATCTTCATCGAAGGGCGCGTGTTGGATTAATGAAAAGGGAATGATCCCTCAAGGGCAAGTGTCAGACACCCACGGTTTCTCAGGCATATTTGACCGTTACCTATCACATGTGAATGCTTATTATACCAATCGTATCTCCCCCAGCTTCCTTCTCATCCTTCTCCTTACGGCTCTTTTCTGCACCTCTGGTTCTGTCATAGGCTTCTGTGAAGAGAATCTCCGGGTTCCTGCGCCCCTCCTCTTTCTTTCTCCCGGAACCCGGGCAGTTGTGGTGGACAAGACACATCAATCTCTCTCCCTTTATCGGTGCGACAAGAATCGTCTGGTTCTTGAAAGATACACGATCTGCACCACTGGACAGCGGGAGGGAACTAAGGAAAAACCTGGTGACAGGCGAACTCCGGAGGGAATCTATTTTTGTGTGAAGATCCTGCTTCCTCCCTCCCTTCCCCAAAAATACGGACCCTGTGCCTTGCCCCTCAACTATCCTAACCTGATAGACTCTCAACACAGACGGAGGGGAAAGGGCATCTGGATTCATGGCATCCATGAAAACCGGTTGACCCGAAGTACCTTGGGATGTGTAGTACTCCAAAACGATGACCTTGTTTTCCTCGCAAGGCGGATCCATCTTTACACCACCCCCATCATCATCGTTAAAAAGGTGCATTTCTTAGGAAAAGGAACCTTAAAGAACTCTGCAAAAGGGGATCTTAACCTTCTCAAACACTGGCAAAAGGCACTGGTCTCAGGAGACCTCGATACCTATCTCGGTTGTTACGCACCTGATTTTACGCCAAAAGGTATGGAGTTATTTCAATGGCAAACATTCAAGGAATCACCCTTTGAAAAAAGACCCCACCTCGCGATGGTACAGATAGAATCACCCATTGTCATCCACACCAACGCCTATGACCTAATCTCTTTCCTGGAAACCTTCCATCGTGGGAACAAATATGAGGAGGGCTATAAACGGCTTTATCTCCGGTGGTCATACACAGGGCCTAAAATCGTCGGGGAAGAATGGATTCCGATGGGTATAATAC
>JALTIG010000199.1:0-20975 GCA_027004185.1 bacterium
ACAAGAATCAGGTCGGGAGGAGGCAGGGACCTGATCCTTGACAAAAAGTCCTTAGGTGAAATGCCATAACGACTGTAACGGCGCGGAATAGATGCAAGGATGTCTGGTTTTTGAATCGGCACACGTTTTAGATTACTGGTCCCAAATGGGGAGATCTTTGGATAAAATGTCTCAGTAACTGAAAAATTTTCAGCGTCTACACAGTCAATTAGGGAAATATGATATCCGGCATCCCGCAAAATCCCCCCAATTTCCAATAGCCCGAGTGGTCGGGCCCAAAGGTTGTAAGCGGCAAAGTCCGTGATCCATGGATTGATGAGGAGGATATGAGGAATGGAATGTTTCACGTGAAACAATCTACTTGCCGATACAGAAATTTTGAAATACCTCTGATATGATATAATCCCGTGGTGTTTTACCTATAATCGCTTCGAGAGCACTTTTTGCCTCCCATAGATCCTCCGAGAGAAAAACCTCTTCCCTTCCCTCCTTCATACCCTGATCAAAACGTTCAAGCGCCATCCTTGTCTTTTCTAACAGTTGAAAATGGCGCTGGTTTACCGGTATCAAAGCATCTGTCTCAGAAAACACCTCTCTTCTATTTATCTCGTCCACGATAAGGTGAATCAGCTTTTCCCAATTTTCTCCCGTTTTGGCGGATACCTCTACGATTGGAATCCCTTCTTTCAAGTAATTTAACACGTCTCCGCGGTGAAAACTCATAACAAGGTCACACTTGTTTACTACGATGATGGTCCTACCCTTCTCCGCCATCTCAAGAAGTGACTTTTCGCTCTTGGTTAAGGATTTTGAGCCGTCTAAAACCAATAGAACAATATCTGCATGGCGTCTTTTTTTGTCTGTTTGCTCTGTGCCAATCTTTTCGACTGGATCGTTTGAGGGTCTTAACCCTGCCGTATCAACGATCCGGAACGGGATTCCCAGGATTAGGACCCCCTCTTCTATGAAATCCCTCGTTGTACCAGGGACATCTGTAACTATTGCCCTCTCTCTACCAACAAACCGGTTTAGAATGCTTGACTTACCAACGTTTGTAGGCCCAACAATAACCACTTCTAACCCTTCACGCATCATCTGACATGTGGTAAATCCCTCCATCAACCTATTTATCTCCCAAAGAAGTTTCTCTTTTGTATTCTTCCATATCTCCTCCCATGTCAGAGTAAAATCCATACCGGTGTCTTCGGAAAAGTCAAGATCTGCTTCTATGTACATCAAGATTTTATTGATGGGTTGCAATATGGATTTAATCTCTTCGTTTACCTTCCCACGAAGCTGTACTTGAGCCATTCTTAGAGATGCCTCTGACTGCGCCTGGATAACTTCTATAACCCCTTCCGCCTGAGTCAGGTCAATCCTACCATTAAGGTACGCCCTAAGTGTAAATTCACCCGGGCCAGCCAGACGTGCGTTCTGTTTCATGATAAGTTTTAGAATCCTTTCTAGAACAACACGTCCACTATGGCACTGGATTTCAACCATATCTTCCCGGGTGTAAGTATGAGGAGAAAACATAAAAACAACAAAAACCTCATCGATATTTTCTTTCCTCTCTGGATCTATAATATCCCCCAGGATCATCTTCCGATGTATGATTTTATCCCTAGCGTTTCTGGGCTGAAATATCTCTTTGCCGATAGTATGAGACAGAGGCCCGGAAATTCGTATTATACCTATACCCCCCATTCCTATAGGTGTACTGATTGCCGCGATTGTATCAGTTAGGTCCACCCCCTCGATCAGGGTCATGGACTCTTCCCCCTTTTTAACGGGTGGGAGATCCTTAAGCGTCTTGATCAGGAATTATCATTACCCGTTTCATGGGGCCAACCCCTGTACTCCTGGTCTGGATGCCATTCTTCTCTTTTAGGGCCATGTGAATAGTTTTACGATCCTTTGCGCTCAAAGGCACCAAGTAAACAGGTTTTCGGCTTCTCTTGGCCTTTTCACTCATCTTTATGGCAAGTTGTATGAGACTCTCCTCCCTCTTTTTCCGGTAATTTTCTGTGTCTATGTTGATTTGACACCCACCGGAAAACTGACGGTTTGTCATCTTGTTTACTAGGTGCTGAAAGGCATCAAGTGTAGCCCCGTGCTTCCCGATCAGTAGCCCAGATCCATCCCCAATGATATCAAGGAATACATGAATAACTTCATCCTCCAATAATAACTTTTCTCGTATTTCAACTACGGCATCTATCTCCATGAGCTTGAGAAGGGTATGCAAAAACATTTTCGCTGTTTCAGCAACTGTTTCGGGGGTCTTGGCTATCGCTCGTATCTTGATCTTTTTACCCATACCGATACCGATAAAGCTTCTATCGGTTTCCTCGATAACCTCGTATACAAGTGCTTCCTTCTCAACACCTAAATCCGCTGAAGCTTTATCCAATGCATGTTCTAAGGATTTTCCCTCCATTTCCACCATATACGGCATTTTTACCTCCCATGCGCAAGCTTACGGTTTGTGTACATTTGCTGTCCAATGGAAAGAACATTATTTATCAGCCAATAGATGACAAGTCCCGATGGAAAATTGAGAAACATGAAGGTAAAAACGATGGGCATAATAAGCATCATTTTTGCCATTTTAGGATCACCCGTAGAAGGTGTCATTTTCTGCTGAATCAACATGGTTACACCCATAATGATGGGTGTAATGTAATAGGGGTCTTTTGCGGACAGATCATGAATCCACCAGATAAAGGGGGCATGCCGAAGTTCAACAGAGATAAGGAGGGCCTTATACAGAGCAAAAAAGACCGGTATCTGCAACAGCATGGGAAGACACCCCCCCAGAGGATTTACCTTGTGCTGCTTGTAAAGACGCATCATCTCTTGATTTAGCCGTTCTTTGTTGTCCTTATACTGTTCTCTCAACTTTTGCATGAGGGGCTGTATTTTCTGCATGTCTGACATGGATTTGTAGCTTTTGTGAGTCAGCGGCCAGAAAATTATCTTAATGAGTATAGTTAGGATAATGATATCTATCCCGTAATTATGCGTAAAACCGTGCGTCAGATTGAGAAACTGCATCAAGGGTCGCGCAATGATCCCAAACCAACCATAATCGATTACCTTGTCCGCATTTTTCCCAAACCTCTTTAGGTTAGAAAGGAGCTTAGGCCCATTATACATTTTAAACTGGTATTGAGCTTTTCTTCCAGGATCAATGACAACCGATGTTGCAACGAGCTCCGCGGTTAATGCCTTATTCTTAGGCTTCAGAAGCACTTCATTGAACGCAACACCCTCAGGTGAAAGAAGCATGACAAAATACTTTTCATTAAGTGATGCCCATTTGATTGCGCCTTCGATCCTCACAGGTCTTTTAAGTTTTTTTAGCTTTTTTCGAATAATACTGTTTCCCTTCATGATATCAGCACTGAAATCGTGATGACCGTACTTACTTTTTTCTTTGATAAGAGAAGGTTTGTTAACGAGTGTCATTATAGCGTTACCTACCAGTTTCTGATCTGTATCATTTTCCAATATCCAGTCAACATTCACTTCGTATCTATTTGGGTAGAAACGATAACGCTTAGTGATCCGTAACCCATCCTTGACTCCCACAAAAACCAGGTTGGTTGGTGAACCCCCCTTTTTTATGCGAATATTTTTACGTGAAACCTGCATCAACACATTATCTACAATGGAATTCTCCCGACGCTCGAAAACCCCCTTTAGAGGGAGATCTGGAGGCAAGGCCCGAACCAGTTCGACAGGTTTCCCCTTCGGACCCATTATATCCTTGTATTTTTTAAGCCTCCAAGAAATAAGACGCCCCCCAAAAGTTGTAAAAACGGCACGATAGAGAGGTGTTTCTACATCTATTCTTTTTGCATATTTAATATTTGTAACCTTTGAACTCGGAACACGCGACCCTCTTGTCTCGATCTCACTTGGCACTGTCAAATTTGTCTTCCTATTGGCAATTGATCTTTTTCTTACAACCTTTTGTACCGCCTGTTCTTGCCCGACCTTTCTGTATGGCTTTGGAGGTGGGAACAGCTTGTTATAAAGAAGCAATACAATAAATGTGAGTGCAATAAATATAATTAACCTTTTTTCCACGTATGTACCTCATGAAAGTTCAAGGGACGGGATCATAACCACCAGGATGGAAGGGATGGCACCGCAAGACCCTCCGGATGGCCAGGTAACCACCTCTCACAAGTCCGTACCGATTTATCGCCTCTATCGCATATTCGGAACAAGATGGGTAATATCTACACGACGGGGGCAAAAAAGGCGAAATGAATCTATGATAAAAGGTAAGTCCCTGTACAACAAACCTTCTCATCAAGTAAAACAACCTGTTCACGTTCTCTTCGCTTTTTCTTGAAACTGTTTGATAGCCGTCTTGAAAGCTTGTTCTGCTTCCCAAAAGGTAGGTCTCCCCTGCCTTTGCCTGTTAATTACGATCAGGTCGGAAGGGGGATTAATGAGGTTTTTATTATTTCGAAAAGCCTCTCTGATAACTCGCTTTGTACGATTCCTAAATACTGCGTTACCCTCCCGCTTTGTGACCACAATCCCCAAACGACTGTAAGATAGTCTGTTAGGTTTCAGAACAAACCTATATTTGCGCGTATCAGCGATCTGCTCCCCAGGACGCCGTTTAATAAAATCTAAACGTTTATTAATATGTTCCCTTTTCCTGAAGGTTTCTCGATGCATCTCAGAAGGGTTAAACCGCAAGCCGTTTTCTTCCCTTTGCACGACGGCGATTAATAACAGCCCGTCCAGTTCGTGTTTGCATCCGAACAAGAAAACCATGCGTCCGTTTTCTCTTCGTATTACTCGGTTGATACGTCCGCTTCATTCTTTTATCTACCTCCTTTTAGCGAGCGAAGTTAAACATATCTGTGGAATTGTGTCAAGGTGAGTAAACTTTCACGCCTTTCACCCGGATAATGCAATTCTCTCTATTCGAACATTGTACAAGCACCTTTTAACTTATCAAAAACTTCAAGACGCAGCCCTTCCATCATTCCCTAAAGGTACACTGTAATCACATTCCTTGTTGGGACAGCATTTGTATACCCTTTTCCCGATCTTTTTTATAATTAAATAGGGAGAATGGCACACCGGACATGTTTCGTGAACCGGTCGGTTCCAGAGAGAAAACTTGCAGGTGGGGTATCGACTGCAACTGTAAAAGACCCGCCCCTTCTTGCTTCGTCGCTCTATTATTTCACCCTTTTGACACTCAGGACAGGGAACCCCCGTACCTTTTGAAACCTTTAAGGGTTTTGTATTCCTGCATTCGGGGAAACCCGAACAGGCGAGGAAAGGGCCAAACCGCCCCTTCTTAATCACCATAGGACGGCCACACTTTTCACACACCTGATCCGTTATCTGCGGAGCCTCATTCTCCTTCCCCTCAAGGGGACGTCGATAATGACATTCAGGGAACCCTGAACAAGCAATAAATTTTCCATACTTACCGTAGCGGATCACGAGGGGTTTCCCACATTCCGGACATGACTCATCCATCTCTTTTGACAGGATATCAGAGCGTTTCAGCTCTTTCTCCTTTTTCTTCACCAAAGGATAAAAATCCTGCCAGAAAGAACGAACCACGGGCTTCCACGTCACCACACCCTTAGCAATCTCGTCAAGTTTTTCTTCCAGTTGCGCGGTAAATTGATAATCCACATAGGGAGAAAAATGTTGAACAAGAAGGTCATTTACAATCATTCCAATCTCTTGAGGTACAAAAACCTTTCGTATCAGCCGAGCATAATCCCTGCTCCGTAAGGTTTGAAGGACTGTTGCATAAGTGGAAGGTCGTCCTATTCCATAGCTCTCTAAGGTTTTGATAAGAGATGCTTCAGTATACCGTGGGGGTGGTTGGGTAAAGTGCTGGATGGGGGTTATGGTTTCTAATTGCAGAAGATCCCCCTCTTCCAGCCTCGGCAGGAGAGTTTCCTTTCCATTGTCATTCAAAACCTTTAGGTACCCAGGAAACACCAGACGGCTTCCTGTCACTTTGAAACGGGCATCTGCGTCTTCTGAATCGATGAGAACATTCTGCGTATCCCACTCAGCTTGCGCCATTTGTGAAGCGATCATCCGATTCCATATAAGTTGATACAGGTCAAATAACTGTGGATCAAGTCTTCCCTTGAGTTGTTCCGGAGTCCGCGTTACTTCAGTGGGCCGGATAGCCTCATGGGCTTCCTGAGCGTTTTTGACCCTGTTCTTATAGACTCTGGCCTTTGGAAGGGTATAGGATTCACCAAATTGCTGAAGGATGACTTTCTTAGCATCCTGGAGGGCTTGTCTCGCCAAATGCACGCTATCGGTTCGCATGTAGGTGATCAACCCAGCGGGTCCCTGTCCAATATCAACCCCCTCATACAACTGTTGCGCCAGTCTCATTGTCCTCGAAGGGGATAGGTTCAGCTTACGTGAGGCCTCTTGTTGCAATGTGCTCGTAATGAAAGGCGGAGGAGGAGTTTTACGGGTAATTTTATGCATTAGGGCGACAACCTTAAACTTTTTCTCCCTCAGAAAGGAAACGATTTCCTCCGCCTTTTCAGCCTTTTTTATATCAAATTTCTTTAGCTTTTCAGATTTAAAATGCGTCAATTCGGCTTCAAATGGTGTAGGCTCACGCTCCCCGATAAACCTGGCCTGTACCGTCCAGTACTCCTTAGGAGTAAAAGCCTGAATCTCTTTTTCCCTCTCACATATGAACCTAAGGGCAACGGACTGCACCCGTCCCGCCGATAATCCCTTCCGAACTTTCCTCCACAAAAGGGGGCTGAGGGTAAACCCATAAAGATAATCAAGCACGACCCGAGCCTGTTGTGCGTCCACAAGAGGCATTAAAATATCACGCGGTGAGCGGATTGCCTTATGTATTGCATCCTTCGTAATCTCATGAAAAACGATTCTGTGCACAGTTATCTTCCCTTTTTTCCTATTCCCATCTAAATCAAGCAGCGTGAGAAGATGATAGGAAATCGCTTCCCCTTCCCGATCCATATCACTTGCTAAATAAAGCGTATCTACATTTGAAAGGGCCTTTTTGATGCGATTGATGTGTCGTTCCTTTTCAGGAATGACCTCGTATCTGGGTTCAAAATCATTCCTGACATCTACGGATCCAGACTTGCTTGGCAGGGACCGGACATGTCCATAGGTGGCAAGAATCTGGTAAGACTCCCCAAGGAAGCGGTTCAAGGTTTTTGCTTTTGTTGGGGATTCCACAACCACCAGGGCCTTTTTCATACTTTATCTCCTAGTCCGTATCCTTCCGTGCAAACATCTGCCCCGGTAGATGAACAACCAGCCCAGATAACTCTAAGGTAAGAAGAGCTGGAAGGGCATCCTTTGGGTCTACTTCACTAATCTCACAAAGCTCATCGATATGCACAGGTTCAAATCCCAGGTGACGGTACAGAATGGCCGACACGCCACGTAGCTCGGGCTTGGAAGAATGGGTTTTCTCATATTCTCCAAGCGGGATAGCCAGCTCCTCCAGGATATCCCCCACATTTTCTACTAGCTTGGCCCCTTGTTTGATCAAGGCATGACATCCCCGGCTTAAGGGCGATTCGGGGGGGCCTGGAATGGCAAAAACCTCTTTCCCTTGCTCAAGCGCCAAACGTGCCGTTATAAGGGATCCGCTACGTTTTGCGGCTTGAACCACTACTACTCCCCTTGAAAGGCCACTGATAATTCTGTTTCTACGTGGAAAGTTGCGTGGCGCTGGCATCCAGGCACATGGAAACTCAGAAATGACACACCCCTGTGTGCCAATTCTTTCACCTAATATCTCGTTTTCCCTAGGATAAAAACGTTTGAAACCTGAACCAAGCACCCCAATTGTGCGTCCGCCTACCTCCAGTGCCCCAAGATGCGCCTGGGTATCGATCCCTCGAGCCAACCCGCTAACTATTGTGACCCCCCGTTTCGCTAGGCTCGATGAAAGAGCCCGTGACAGGCTTTTTCCCCGGTAATCAGCCTGTCGTGAACCAACAATGGCTAGGGCGTTCATATCCTCTGAAACATACCTTCCTCGCATGTAAAGAACAGGGGGAGGACTGTAAATCTCTTTCAAGGGTAAAGGATAATCAGGGTCTTCGATCGTCACAACCTTTAGGCCCAGAGACGCTACATCCCAGTTTTCCTTATTCGCCACCGCTTCTATATCCGTTTCTGCTATACGCTGAGCCAGTTTCCCCCGGAGTGCGGCTTGCTCCACGAGGAATCCTGGATTACGAAGAGATGCCATTCCCTCCCGTTCATAAAGCCTCTTCAACACTGATAGATGGCTGGCCTGAAGCCCTTCCACGGTGTTTAAACCAATCAGAACATCTCTCCAAGGCATTAAATCCATTTTTAAGAACTTAAGGGCGCTTTTAAATCATGATTTTGGAGAACTGTCAATGCCCCCTTTAGGGGAGGTACTACCTTTTGGCTGATATCCCTTCGCCTTCAGCTCTTTGAAGACTTGAATAATCCAACCCATAGCCCATTTCTTTCCAACCTTCATGGACTCTCCCACCATCTTTCCTCGGACTGCGAGATAATGTTGGCCAGCCGGTGTCTGGTAGAATTCCACAATCTTTTTTAGGTCTTCGAGAGACAGATTCTTTGCGTAGATGGGAATAAAAAGTTCAAGGAGCTCCCTGACATCGATACGTTTCTCAAGCGTTTTCCAGTAATTGGAAGGAACATCCGGAAAAGACTGCTTCAGTGCCCTAATAACCCGTAATTGGATCTCTCCAGCCAGTTTCGCACTATGCGTGAGCTTCATCAATTTCAGGATTACCTCCCTTTTCTGCTCTGGCACCGGCTGGGCTGCGAGTGGCTGGAAAAGGGAGAGAAGAAAGAAACCTGTCATTACGATCCATAAGGGTGCTTTCTCTTTCATACCGACTCCATGCATATTTTAAAGGATTGATTTTTTGCTTATGCCATGTTTTCATATCCGGGTCAATGGTATTATAGTATAAAGGATCGGAGTCAAAAAAGTGACTATAAAAATGACAACCTTGCATACACAAAACCTTCATCCTTAAAGGATCTTTAAACCACCCGGCAGATAAAACCCTTAAGGTAGGCTGCTTCAGGGAAGGAAAGGAGTACGGGATGATCAGGACCCTGACTCATACGGTGGAGAATTTGAATCTCCCGACCAGCATCCTTTGCCGACCATGAAAGGATACGTTCGAATATCATGGCATCAATACCCCCGGAGCAGGAAAAGGTGGCAAGTATCCCATCTGGCCCAAGAAGTTTCATGGCTAAGAGATTGATATCCTTGTATCCACGTGCCGCCCGGGACCTGTGGGCCCTGGAGGTGGCAAGTTTTGGGGGGTCAAGGATAATCATATCAAATTTCCGATTGGCATCCCGGAATTTCCTCAAGACTTGAAAGACGTTTCCGTGTATCACCTCGTCAGGGATCGATTCAAGGTTGTTCAGTAGAAGGTTCTGATGCCCCAGAACCAAGGCCTCCTGGGAGGTATCCACACGTACAAGCGAAGTGGCCCCTCGGGATGCCGTGTAAATTGAAAATGCGCCGGTATAGGAAAAGGCATCAAGTACGGATCTCCCCTCCGCGTACTGCGCAACCATCTTTCTATTTTCCCTCTGGTCAAGATAGAACCCTGTTTTCTGCCCTGTGCTTATGCTCACGTTAAAACGATAGCCATTTTCCATGATCTCGATGACATCACGATGCAAATCTCCGGCCAAAATCCCGCTGGATGGTGAAAGGCCTTCCCTTCTTCTTACCTCTCCGTCGTTTTTTTCAAGGATCCCACGGGGAGAGATCAGGTCCATCAACCAAATTGCAATCCTTCCTTTTAGACGTTCCATCCCCGGATTCAGGGTCTGTAAAACAAGGTATTCCGCATATCGATCCACAATGAGACCCGGAAGGAAATCGGACTCGGAAAAGACAAGTCGGTAAGCATTTAAGGACTCATCCCTCTCCAGAAGGATGCGCCTCGATACAGCCTTTTGAAGGGCATTAAAGAAATAAGATCTTGGTGGTGGCTGGTTCCCCCACCAAAAAATTCTGAGCGGGATCACGGAAACAGGGTTAAAAAAACCTGAAGCGAGTATATTCCCCCTGTAATCGGCTACAGAGACAATCTCCCCTGGTTCGGCACCCCCTTGAACTTCCCGAATTGCGTTCGAGAAAACCCAGGGATGATGCAAAAGGACGGACTTCTCCCTCCCTTTATTCAGAACTACGGTGTTCATTGCATATATTCATATCATATCTGCGTGTCACGTAAAGTAAACCTGCTTGTCCCTGTGAATTTTTCGATATATGAATATAATGAGCAATATGGAAATCACGGGAAAACCCCTAAAAGGATACGGCCTGATTCTCCTGGCCAACGCTACTCTCTCAATCGTCTTTCTCATTACCAAAGACGTTCAACCCCGGGTGGGCCTTTATCCTTTCCTGTTCTACTGGTTTCTCTGTGCAAGCGCCTACTTTCTGATTGCCATGTTCATAGGCAAAGGTCTAAAAACCTACAAGATTCCCCGGAAATGGATTCCTGTAACCCTCCTCATGGGGGTCTTCGAGGTCACTGCCACATTTCTCTTCTTCTATACCATCCGTCTGATGAACCCCGCCGTTGCCTCATTCTATGGCAACGTTTCCATTGTCATGACCGTTATATTAGGCATCATCTTTCTCCATGAGCATTTTACCTTTCTCGAGGCAGTAGGTGGTCTTATCCTTGGCATCGGGGTGGTCTTAATGACCTACAAATCTGGCCGGACGGTTTTCATTGGTTTTCTCCTGATTCTAGTCCTGTCACTCCTCTTCTCAATC
Organism: bacterium; assembly: GCA_027004185.1. Lineage (GTDB taxonomy): Bacteria > Desulfobacterota > S145-22 > S145-22 > S145-22 > S145-22. The sequence goes on from JALTIG010000199.1 coordinate 10,838, forward strand.
AATACAGTTCTTCTCAAGGTTACCCTAAGGGACGTGTATCCCATCGCCTTCTCAGCATACCGAACCTTTCTCCTGTTTCTGACCACCAGCGCGGTGATCCTGTTTCGATCTGGAGCTCCTGTACCTGATTTTCATACCTTTATAGAAATCGCCATAGGTGCCTTTCTTGGCCCCTTCATGGGTGTCTTTCTCCTTTTCACCGGATTGCAGTACCTGGAGGCCTCAAAAGCCTCGCTTGTGCGGGCCACCAATCCCCTGATGGTTCTTATCGGGTCCTATCTGTGGCTCCGGCAGATCCCCACAAGGGCGCAAGTCATCGGGGGGATCATCACCCTTGTGGGGATCGAGCTTCTCCTTTGGGGGAAATTCAAGATCGAGCATAATTAACGCCATGAAAGATCCCGAGAACCAGGAGTATGATTTGACAGGGGCGAGTGATCATACTAATTTATTTGAAGGGAAAAGCAGGGAAAGGACTTTAGAAACACTTTCACCTTAAAGTGGAAAGGAGAGGAGAAAAAACATTCCCCGATCCCTTGTAACAACCAAGGAAAGGATCATGATCCCGGAATCCATCCAAAAAGAAGTTACTCAGCTCAGAGAGGCCCTGCACTATCACAATTACCGGTACTACGTCCTGGATGACCCGGAGATCCCTGATGCAGAATATGACCGGATGATGCGCCACCTCCTGGAGTTGGAGGCGCAATACCCGGAGCTCGTGACTCCCGATTCCCCCTCCCAGCGTGTTGGGGCTCCACCCCTGGAGTCCTTCGAGACGGTTCGGCATGACCTACCCATGTTAAGTTTGGCCAATGGGTTTGACGATGGAGAAATCCGGGAGTTCGATCAGCGGGTAAAAAGGATGCTGAAAACGGATGACCTCATTGAGTATGTGGGGGAACCCAAGATGGACGGCCTTGCCATCGAGATACGTTACGAAAAAGGTATCTTAACCCAAGGAGCGACCCGAGGCGACGGTTTCATGGGAGAGGATATAACCGCCAACATCAAGACGATCGGTGCTATCCCGCTGAAGCTGCGGTTAGGAAATCTACCCATTCCTAACCGACTCGATGTGCGTGGGGAGGTTTTCATGCCCATTGAAGGGTTTAAAAAGCTGAACGAGGAGAGGGAAAAGGAGGGACAGCCCCCTTTTGCTAATCCTCGTAACGCCGCTGCCGGTTCCTTACGCCAGCTTAATTCCCATGTCACTGCCTCACGCCCCCTTGACGTCTATTTTTACGGGGTAGGGGTCGTGGATGGCATGACCTTCGAGACCCATTGGGAAATCCTTACAACCTTACCCAATTACGGCCTGAAGACGAATCCCCACGCACGACTCTGCCAAGGGATTGAAAATGCAATCTTCTATTTTCATGAACTGGAGAAGCTGCGTGAGACCTTCCCCTACGAGATGGATGGAGTGGTTATCAAGGTTAATAATCTCGCACTTCAGCGCCGCCTGGGCGAGGTCTCCCGCAGCCCACGGTGGGCCATCGCCTACAAGTTCCCAGCAAGCCAGGAATTAACCCAGATCAAGGATATCATCGTCCAGGTAGGGAGAACAGGGGTCTTAACCCCCGTGGCCGTCATGAAACCAGTAGAGGTGGAGGGCGCCACTGTGAGTCGCGCCACCCTTCATAATCAAGACGAAATCGAGCGTAAAGACATCCGGATCGGTGACTGGGTTATCGTGCAACGGGCTGGTGGAGTGATCCCGGAGGTTGTCCGGGTTGTCCTAAGCAAGCGCCCCCCTGACGCCCACCCTTTTGTCTTTCCCAGCACATGCCCCGTCTGCGGCTCTCCAGTGGTCCGATTGCCTGGAGAGGCTTCCCATCGGTGCATGGGGATCTCATGCCCTGCTCAGCTCAAGGCTAAGATCTTTCACTTCGCCTCGAAGCGTGCCATGGACATTGACGGGCTGGGACAGAAACTAGTCGACCAACTGGTGGACCAGGGGCTCGTGAAGGATTTCGCTGATCTCTACCACCTGAGCTTGAAAGAGCTGGTGAACCTGGAACGAATGGCCGAGAAATCGGCCCAAAACCTCCTTGAGGAGATCGAGAGAAGTAAGCAAACAACCCTCCCCCATTTCCTCTACGCCCTGGGGATCCCTCTGGTGGGGGAACATCTTGCACAGATCCTTGCAGAGCATTTCGGGGATCTGGGGGTCCTGATGGAGGCTCCAGAGGAGACGCTGATGGAGGTCAGCGAGATCGGGCCCCAGGTGGCACGGAGTATTCGGTCCTTCTTTGATACTCCAGATAACCAGGGGGTGATCCGGCGTCTGCGCGAGGCAGGCGTCCGCTGGTCACCTTTCGTAAAAAAGAAAGAGCTCCCCCTCGCTGGGGAAATCTTCCTGTTCACCGGTGCCCTGCCAGATATGACCAGGGATGAGGCGAAGGCTTTGGTGGAAAACCTGGGTGCCCAGACAGCCAACCAGGTCTCTCGCAAGGTTACCTGTGTTGTGGCAGGAGAGAAAGCTGGTTCTAAGCTGGAAAAGGCAAAGGCCATGGGGATGAGGATTTTGACTCCCGAGCAATTTACCACTATAATCCGAAAATACACAAGCGAAAAAAAAGGGTGACTAAAGTGGCATTCAAGAGCATCGGCATCGCGGGAAAACCTCACAAGGAAGATGTCAAACAGACGGCCCTTGCCTTGACAAAGTGGTTGAGAGACCGAAACATCGAGGCAGTGCTTGAAGACCACCTGGGAAACAGCCTCCAGGCCCGCCCTCTACAGAGGGAGGACCTCGCCAAACATGCTGACATGATCATCGTCCTCGGAGGAGATGGCACCCTTTTAAGTATGGCCCGTGCTGTAGGAAATGAGCGGGTTCCCATCCTTGGCATCAACATGGGGGGTCTCGGATTCCTCACCGATATCACTTTGTCCGAGATGTATCCATTGTTGGAAAAGATTATTAAGGGAAATTATACCATCCGAAAGCGGATGCTGCTTAAAACTACTATCACACGGAAAAATGGCACCCAACGAACCTTCCAGGCTCTCAATGACGTAGTGATTAACAAGGGGGCCCTGGCCCGCATCATTGATATCAAGGCAGCTATTAACGGGGAATACCTGACCACCTACCGATCCGATGGCTTGATCATCGCGACCCCCGTAGGTTCTACGGGATACTCTCTATCCGCTGGAGGTCCCATCATCTGTCCTGGTGTCAAGGGCATCGTCATTACGCCCATCTGCCCCCACACCCTAACCAACCGTCCCATCCTTATCAGGGAAGAGGATACTGTGGCCCTGACACTCCTCTCAAAGGAAGATGAGGTTATCGTGACAGTGGACGGCCAAGTAGGGCATCCCATCGGTTACGAAGATACCGTCCATATTGCCAAATCTGAAAATGCCATCGCCATGATTGTCCCTCCCGGCAAAAGCTACTACGAGATTCTCCGCACCAAGCTCAAATGGGGAGAACGGTAGGCCATGCTCAGATACCTGAATGTAAAGAATCTGGCCCTCATCTCGGACGTGGAACTTGAATTGAGCCAGGGGCTCACCGTGCTAACGGGGGAGACAGGGGCAGGGAAATCCCTTCTGATCCAAGCCATTACCCTCCTGACAGGAAAACGCCCCACGGAATCCCTCCTGCGGAGGGGGGAGTCCCGCGCTGTGGTGGAAGGGATCTTTACTCTGGACGGTGAACTCCGAAAGGCACTGGACGAAGCCGGTTATCCCACGGAAGATGATACCCTTCACGTGCGACGTATCATCCAAAAAAAAGGGCCAAACCGGGTACACATCAACGGGGAAACTGCAACCCTCGCCACGCTCCGGTCTCTTCTGGGAGAAAGGCTTCAGATCTCCGGACAACATGAGCATACTTCCCTCCGGGATCCCGAAACCCAACTGTGGATGTTGGACGCCTTTGGAGGACTCCGAGGGGAACGGGACCGATTCGCAGACCAGTTCAAACGCTACCGTGCCATCGAAGGTGCAATCATCCGCCTCAAGAGAAGGCGCGAGCAAGAGAGCCGAGATCGAGAGCTATACACCTTTCAACGTCGGGAAATCGCTGATGCCGCCCTTTCCGAGGAAGAGTACGACAGGCTCATGGAGGAAAAGACCGTCATGAACCATGCAGAAGCCCTCCTTAGGCATCTCCGTGAGGCCCTCGATGAGCTCTATGATCGGGAACCCTCCGCCGTCACCCAGGTACAAACCGTCATCCATCATCTGGAGGCCATGGCAACGATCGATTCCCGTGTAGAAGAGCCCCTGAAGAACCTGAGAGAGGCAGAGGCCTTCCTCGACGAGGCCGTTAGTGCCCTGCAACGCTATGGAGCCGGGATCGAATTCGATCCCCAGCGACTAGAAGAGATCGAGGAACGCTTGGCCACTTATGTCAACCTGATAAACAAGTACGGAGGCAGCATCTCCGCTGTTCTGGAGACAGGCAAACGCTTGGATAAACGCCTTGCCATGTCAGAGGATCTGGATGATAAGATCGCTGCCATGGAAAAGGAAAGGGCTACCCTCTTCGAGGGGCTCCTCGAGACGGGACGCACCCTCTCCGAAAGGAGACGAGAGGCGGCGAAGGACTTCTCGGAAAGGATGACGGCTTCCTTGAGGGAGTTGGGGATGAGAACGGCCATTTTCAAGGCGGTCGTTATCCCTGATCCTTTCCCAAAGATGCCGGATATAACCATCGCCACAGAAACAGGATTTGACACGGTGACTTTTCTTTTCTCTGCCAACAGGGGCGAGCCGCCCCTTCCCGTGAAGGAGGTAGCTTCGGGGGGAGAACTCTCTCGCATACTTCTGGCTGCAAAGGCTCTGATCACAGGGGAAACAAACACGCAAACCATCATTTTCGACGAAGTGGACGCTGGGATAGGAGGACGAACCGCTGATATCGTGGGTCGCCGGATAGCGGAGATCGCCCGTACAGCGCAGGTTCTATGCATCACCCATCTCCCCCAAATCGCCGTGTACGGTGATCACCATCTCCGTATCACCAAGGTCGAAGCTATTGATCACACCCAGATAAGAATAAAACACCTAGCGGATCAAGAGCGGATCTCTGAATTGGCTCGTATGCTGGGGGGAGAAACCATCACCGACACCACCCAAAAACATGCAGAGGAGCTCTACGCAGCGGCGCAATCCCAAAAAGAAGGAAGAAAATGATCCGCAAAGCCTTCATCACCGATGTCACAGAGATTCAATCGCTCGTCAACTATTATGCCGATAAGGGTGAGATGCTTCCCCGGGCGCTTCATGACCTGTATGACAATCTGAGAGATTTCTTTGTTTACGAAGAGAACGGAAAAATCAATGGAGTTTGCGCCCTGCATATCACATGGGAGGATCTTGCAGAGATTCGGTCTCTGGCTGTGGAGGAGAAAAGTATGGGAAGGGGGATTGGGAAACGCCTCATCGAGGCATGCCTTCAGGAGGCCCGTGATCTCAAGATAGGGCGGGTTTTCGCCCTCACCTACATCCCGATCTATTTCGAGCGCCACGGGTTCCGGCAGATCGACAAGGCCACCCTTCCGCACAAGATCTGGAGCGATTGCCTCAACTGTGTCAAGTTTCCCAACTGCGACGAACAGGCGGTGGTGATAGAGATTGACAAGTCTTAAGTGTGATCCGTAATCTGTGATCTGTGACGAGTGGGGTCAAGGGCATCAATAAATGACCTTTCTTCCATCATAGGAAAGGCTGGATTTAAGGCTCTTTGGTTTGACAAATCAACCTACCCTTTCATAAAATTACGACAAGCAAGTACGAAAATCGTTTTATAAGACAAGGGGAAATACCCGTTGAAAACCAGACATCTTGTTTTCAGAGGCGATTCACGGAATATGACGGATATCCAGGATGCCTCAGTGCATCTTGTTGTTACGTCTCCCCCATATTGGCAGTTGAAGGATTACGGGGCAGAGAACCAGATTGGATTTGACGATTCCTACCGATTGGCCGATCCCAGGGAAAAAGCGGCGGGCATCGATGGTTTTATTGGGAGCTTACCGGTCAGCATCAAGCCCGAAACCTACAAGACGAAGGATGGATTGCCTGAAGACATTGATGTAGGTATAGACTTTTATAAGAAAGTCAAGGATGGCATTGTGTTTAACCTTGAGAGGATTCTGAAAAATATTTCATAATTTTCACAGATTCTGTTGAATGGCGAAAGGGCTATAGGCTCGGGCGTCTGTATTCGTTGATTAGCGACAAAGAAAAAATACATAGGACCTTAAACTCTGAACAAGCGATTCGGAGGAAGGGGTATCGCTAAGCTTAGACCTGACACGGCCGGTTTTTTTACCAGAGTCATGATACGCCAGGGAGCGGGGTTATCCTCAATGCCTCCTCTGTTGTGGGAATGGATGGAAATATGGGACAGACGAATTACGTGGCAAGCAAAGCAGGGATTATCGGCATGACCAAGGTGTGGGCAAGGGAGTTGGGCCGTTTTGGGATCAGGGTCAATGCGGTGGCGCCGCGTTTCACCGCCCCAGAAATACTCAGAAGTATGCCCGAAAAAATCATTGATGCGGTGAAATCAAAAACACCTCTGAGACGACTCGGGAAACCAAGGAAAATTGCAAACGCATATCTCTTCCTTGCCTCTGAGGAGGCGAGCTTTATTACGGGCACGGTCTTGCACATTGATGGGGGTACGGGAGATAACGTTGCACAACGATCGCGTATCTCAGGCCTGTTTTATCCTCACGTCTTTCCTTCTGTCTTGTTCTCCAGTGGCCAATTGCAACTTACAGTTCTGGCCCAGGTAGTAATTCTATAGCGATTAATAACGTTCTCTGGGCCACTCAGTGATCAATTTATCTACCTCCTCTTTTTTGGACAAACGCCCAACAAAATAAAAAACGCTCCCGATCGCAAGCCAAATAGCCGAATAGAGTAAAGCTTTGGGGCCCTGATAGATAAGGAGCGCAACAGAAACGATAATACCCGCCACTGGGCATATGGCTTTCCAGCCATTAAGCTTCATAGGCGCCTTATTAAAGAGTTCTGGCTGAGTTTTTGGCGCCATTAACACTGCTACATGAGTAATGATCCAATTGTAAAGAAACATTGCTACAACAATTTCTGCTACTAATTGTATAGTTCCTGAAATAATCAGAAAGACTGCAACAGCCGCTGTAAGGATTAGCGCGTTGCCCGGAACACCAAACTTATTAATGGAAGTAAATGCCTTGGGAAGTACTCTGTCCCGTGATGTCCCGAAAAGAATTCTTGCCCCAACGGTTTGCTCGGCGTTATGTGAAGTTAAAATGGCCGCCCATGCAACAATGATGATAAAGACCACACCAAATGGCCCCATAAACTTAGATGCAACCGTAGCATAAGGGGCATTAGAGGCAGCAAAATTCTTCCATGGGATCACGGCTGTTGATACGAAAGCAGAGCCAATATACAAAATCGCAGGGATTATAATCCCTAATGAAATTCCCCACGAAATGGTTTTTGCAGGATTTTTTGCCTCTTCGCCCAAGTCTGCTGCTAAAGTCAGCCCAGCATATGCAAAGATAAGAAGCGACGCCCCCTTCCAAATCCCGGAGAACCCTTTGGGTGATGCCATAGTGATATATTCCATATTTAAATGGGGCAAACAGAGAAAGATGTAAATCAGCAAACCAGCAACCATGAATATAAACAAGATATTCTGGATGATTTTCACAGTCTTAATCCCAGTCCAATTGATAATAAAAAAGATAATAGTAACAATAACCCCTCCTATGACAACATTCAGCTTTGTCTCAAGCCCCGGAAGTGCATTTACATACATAATAAAGGCCTTTGCTGTTATAGCTACGGGACCTATGAGCGCCAACCACATCGCCCAACCGGACAAAAAGCCCGCGTAATGGTTTACAATCCTGGTCGGATAGACATAACTCTCCCCTCCTTCCACTGGATACATAAGGTTAAGCATCACCGTGCTAAGACCCACCAATATAACCGGAACAGCCCCTATGGCATACGATACCCATGTCCAGGAACCCGCATATTTTGCTGCTATACCGGTTACAATGAATACGCCGGCACCAATGACTATACCCGCGGTAATCGCGGTTACACTCAGAATGCCAAGCTCCTTTCTTAAATGTTTCTCTTCGCTTGCCATTTGATCCCCCCTCCCTTACAAGTTACTAATTTATAAAGGATTATGGTACTTCAATACGCATACCAGTATGTAAAGGGGTGAAACGATTCCTGAAGGTATTGTAAAGTTCAACCTGTGCCAAAAAACCTGTACAGTGCCCCGCACAAATCCAATCAGGATCAAATTCTTTCAAGGCTTGTGTGGTTTTTCTAATCCTATCTTCTGTAGACTCAATAAGATGAAATCCTCCAATGATCCCATGGACCTTCTCCACCCCTGCTAACCTTGCTGACTGCTTAGTAATATTAACTATACCAGCATGGCTGCATCCGGTAAAAACAACCACACCTTTCTCTTTGACATTGGCGATGAGAGATATATCATCAAGCATAGGATCCGGCTTAACCTGGTTTTCTTCAATCGTAAAGAGTTTGATACCAACCTCCTCAAAGGTGGTTGTTCGCTCAATTTGCCCTGTAGTAAAGAGACCTGGCATAATTTCTAACGGGTCCTTTGTTAAATAGAGGGTGCCCCCTGATTTTTCAATATCAGCCTGCCTGTCGCCATCCATTATACCAACATGCCTCACAAATGGATCGGTTATGAAATTCAGTCGGAATATATCAGGATGTGCTATTACCGGGATATCTTGCCGACCGATTTTTTTGAGTATGTTTGCTACGCCCTGAGTATGATCATAGTGACAATGTGTTAAAACAACCGCATCGATTGAATCCGGATCGATACCCAGCATTTGCATATTTTCGAGTAAGGCCGCTGAATTTTGTGCCACATCCATGAGAATGTTTTTCTTGACACCATTTCTCTCAGCGGTAATGAACAATGAAATACCATGTTGCCCAAGATAAGGAGACTCATAGAGAACGCTGTCTTCAGCAACTACTGTAATTTTTAACCTTCTAAGCTTGCTTTGAAAGGCCATCATAAATAATCTCCTTTTGGTCATCACTGTACAATAACTATTTTACCGTATGCCTATAAAAACAGCTTGTCAAGGGAAAATTCAAAGCGCTATCCTGAAAAGGTCTATAAATCCTGTATGGGGTGTTGAAGCTGGCCGACAAATATAAAAACCTTCAGCATTCCAATGAAATATTTACCGAGCTCTGCACGTTGAAAAACGCGGAAGAGGACATTCTAGCTTACCTTAAGGAATACTCGCCTAATTGGCAACTGAAATAGGGTATGCTCAATTGGATTAGCGTGCCTAAGATTACCGCTGCTCATAATAGGCTCTGGCGGATTATCGAGCCGATCCCATGAAGCTTGTGGTGATGCGACGGAGTCGCCATAATAGTCTGCGTTGCATCTCAATTTAGGGGACCTAGACTTTATGGAGTTGTTTTTCGTGGGTGCATGAGTTAAAGAATGTCGGAAATAGATAAAAAAGGAGATGAAAGTGAGTGATACATTTATTCCCTTGTCAAATTTTTATCGCACGTGTTCCATAGAGGAATCCCGACAGCATGCCCAGAACTTTCTGGAAAAGATGACTCACCGACGGACGGTCAGGAATTTCTCGGATAGGCCTGTTCCACGGGATGTTATTGAAGATTGCCTGAAGGCCGCGGCAACAGCTCCCAGCGGCGCGAATGATCAGCCGTGGGTTTTTGTCTGTGTCAGTGACCCTGCTGTAAAAAGGAAAATCCACCTTGAAGCGGAAAAGATTGAACATGAGTTCTATGCGAGCAAAGCAACGCGAAAATGGGTGGAGACATTAAAACCCCTGAATACGGGTCCCAAAAAGCCCTTTCTATTGCAGGCCCCCTATCTTATCGTCATCTTCGCCAGACTTTACGGAGTCCGTCCGAATGGAGAGAAGGCGAAACATTATTATGTTAAGGAATCCATAGGGATTGCCACAGGGATTCTGATTACGGCGTTGCACTTCGCGGGGCTCGCTACCTTAACCTATACACCTTACAAGATGGCTTTTCTCAACGGGATCCTGTCGCGTCCCGCCAGTGAGAAGCCCTTTATGATTCTTGTAACGGGCTACCCTGCTGAAGATGC
>JALTIG010000199.1:20985-22531 GCA_027004185.1 bacterium
ATGCTGTTGTTCCTAATATTCGAAGAAAACCCTTCAGCGAGATCGCCACATTTGTGTAGGGGCCCAGATTCTCCCTCTGCGATAGTTTTCCAAGCTCTTTAATGGGGCGGGAGTTTTTAGATTTAGGTGACCTTTTGCCCCCTCCTTCACTTGACCATATGAGAGTGGTTATGGCAACACAAAACTGACCCAACAAAAAGAGATCGTAGTATTTCCACTACACGCGAAGGGCATTTTATTCCATTTCTAAATCATAAGTGATATAATATGTTCATCTTAGGAGGAGGTGGACATATGGCAAGGAAGGCAGGAGGGTGGGAGGTATTAGATAAGTCAAAGGAGTTATTATCCAAGGCTAAAACGGCAGAGGAACTCAGGCAAGCCCAGGCGGTCTATTTCCCATTGGAGTTTGGGTTCACCATGGAGGGATTCTAATTGTTGGGGAGATTAAAGAGGCATTGGACAGGCGACTGGGTCGGGTGACAGCATTGGCTTCCACGTACAATCTTCTTCACCGTCACGGGTGGTGGAAGCTGGCCCCGGACAAAAGACATCCAAAGGCGGATATTGAGGCCCAGGGTCAGTAATTCCCGGAACTTATCAAAGGGATCGAGAAGCAATGGCCCGGGGAAGAACCCATCAGAGTGATGTTCCAGGACGAGGCCCGTTTTGGGCGCATTTCCGATACACGGCGTTGCTGGTGCCCAAAACCTGTTCGTCCTTTGTGTCGTGCCATTGTGAGCCAGGAATATACCTATGCCTATGGGGCCGTTTCTGTCATGGACGGGGATACTTGATACCTTGATCATTCCGTATGTCAACACGAACTGTATGCAGATATTTCTTGATGAAGTGGCCTCACGGCATCTGGATGAGAGGATTATCATGATTCTTGATGGCGCGGGTTGGCATAAATCTAAATTGCTCAAGGTTCCACATAATATGAGGCTTGTATCCTTACCCCCTTATTCCCCAGAGCTTAGTCCTGTTGAACACATTTGGGATGAGCTACGAGAGAAGTCATTCCATAATCGAGTATTTGACAGTCTTAATTCCCTGGAAGATCACTTGGAGGAGTCATTGCGGAAATTAGAGCTTGATCATGAGCGTATCCACTCTATCGTCTCTTGGCCATGGATTAATAATGCCCTTTCGAATTAGAAATGGAATTACCTGGTCAGGCGTCGGAAAGAGGGAAAGGCCGATGACTTTTATAAGAGATACTGTTTCCAGGCGGGGATTGAGGAGACCTTCTCGGCTTCCGATCGGGCACCCAGGTTCATGCGATCACGATACCGGGGGAGTTAAGTGTGGGAGACAAACATCCTCTTATAGTTTCTTGGTCTTAATATCCACAGGTGGTTTACTATGACTGGCTTCGGAAAAACGGAGGGGAAATCTCTCTATAGTCCTTTTTTGACTTTTCTAAAAGAACTTTTTGTTCTGATGCAGCAATTTCCGGGAATGCAGGTTGATAGTGAATTTTCTCTTGACAAGATTATAAAAATGCATTAGGAAATTGAGATGTAAGACGGAGGGAGGAAAA
>JALTIG010000200.1 GCA_027004185.1 bacterium
ATGTTACATAGAATATGTCAACAAGGTTTCAGAAAAGGCAGAAAAGATTTTCCTTTCTGCCATTGCATCTTTTCCACTCAACAGATTCTGGGAATTGACCCGGTGGAATCCCTTTGATACCTTTCAGGTATGGCTCATACAACCGCAAAGTTGTCCGAAATGGGATCAGAAAGCCAGTTTGATGGACTCCCGGGTTTCCATCAGATCGTTTTTCCTGATTTCACGCTTGTGGTGGACAAAGAGTTTGTCCCCATAGTGGAGCTCCTACGCGATTTTCTCAATACTTTGCTCCATGGAGAGATTAGATCTCCAGAACTTGAGCCTTTTGCCTCGGGCCGTGGTTCGGTTTATATCGTTCGATCAGAACGTATAGGAGAACTGGTTGTCAGGCCTTACCGTCATGGGGGTTTTCTGGGGGGGATTTTGAAAACAAGATTTTTTACCCCACGGCGTTTTATCCGGGAGCTTGTGTTAACCGTTAAGGCCCATGAGTTTGGTATTACACGATTGGTACCGGTCGGCGTGGCGTTTCGAAGATTGGTTTGTGGCGTTCAGGGTTTCTGGATCAGCCGACACCTTGCTGGCTGGGAAACCCTGCACACGCATATGGAAAGTCATCCCCCTACAAGGATACTGATCGGGAAGGTTGCCCAAGCCGTTGCCCAGATGCACCAGATGGGTATTGCCCATGTAGATCTGACCATTCAGAATATCCTTCTGAAACACAAATTGGAGTCACACTTTGAGGTTTCTATTATAGATTTTGACAGGGCGTATTATCGAGATTCCCTTGAACTCAGAGAGTGTGCAAAACAACTACGAAGACTGGACCGGTCGCTTCTCAAGTGGTTGCCAGAAAGATCCCCATGGCGAAAACCGGTCACGCGCCTCAGGTTTGCCGCCGCCTATTGCCGTCTGTTGCCTCAAGTCCGCCCAATGATCAAGGGGTACATACAAGGTTTTGAGAATTACAAGAGGGGATACCGACTGGGCTGGGGTCTTCAAACCCTTATTGGGAGGATCATGGGACATTCCCAATAAGAGAGATGATCCAGGGGCAAATTACCTCAATCAAGGGCTTTTCCATCCTGTACCAGAAATGATCTGCTCCAGCAATAATCTTGAGTGTGTTATCCCCTTTCAAGGTACTCACTAGTTTTTTAAGATCTTCAGGGCGACAAAAGGGGTCACGGTCCCCTGCAATGAATAGGGTTGGGCGGAAACCGAAACGTTTCCTTTCGAACGCACGCATGGAAACGGGTGGTGAAATCATCACGATCCCCTTAACGATGGGCGGCAGGGGACCCGTTAGATGGATGACGGAGGCACCAAAGGAATACCCGATCAGAAAAATGGGAAAGTAGCTATCCTCCGACTCCTCAACAAATCGGATGGCTCCTCGGAGATCCCGCGCCTCTCCGATTCCGTTTTCAAAACTCCCTTCACTGGCACCCACCCCTCGGAAATTGAATCGAAGGGCCAGCAATCCATCTTGCGGAAGGGCTCGCCAGAGGGATCCGACCACATTGTTACGCATCTCCCCGCCGTAAAGGGGGTGAGGATGAGTTAGGATAACGGTTCCACAGATTGATCCTTCCGGACTACAGATCTCTCCACACAGTGTCAGCCCATCTGGATTCTTAAAACGTACTTCCTTTATGTGTAGCTGCCTTTTATACGTTTGCCTCATGCCTCATGATCCTTAATAAAATATTTACTTATGTGCTGGGTAAAATCAAGGATCGGTGTGCTCTTTGAACTCATAGGTTTCTCCTGGCATGAGAGGTACAATCTCCAAGGGAGGGGCAAGGTTCTGTTTGATTCTTTTGAGCAAACGGATTGGCAGCAGAAGCGGTTCCTCGGAGATCTGGTAGGTTCCCCAGTGGCATGGGATCATGGTCTCAGCCTTCAGATCGATAGCGGCCTTAACCGCCTCGTAAGGTGACAAGTGTACAGTCTTCATCAACCACCGGGGTGCAAAGGCCCCTATGGGTAAGATGGCAATGTCGATATGGAATCGCTGGCCTAATTCGCGGAAACCATGAAAATACCCACTATCCCCTCCAAAATAGACACTTCCTGAGGACCCTTCGATAAGGAATCCTCCCCAGAGGGTCCTGTTAGTATCACGAAGAGTTCTCCGTGACCAGTGCTGGGTGGGAAGAAAGGTAATCCTGAGGCCCTTGAAGATGAAGGAATCGAACCAATCTAAGCATATGGGATATGGGAATTTTTTGGATCGGAAATATCGCTTGAACCCAACGGGGACGATAAAGGTTTTGTTGCGCAGGTATCTTCGTGCCTTCAGGCTGAAATGGTCGTAGTGGTTGTGTGAAATCAGGATCCCCTGCACCATGCCTTTCAGGGTTCTCTTAGCCAAAGGGAGATGGATTTTTCTGCGCAGGTAAACGGAGAGATCGGAAAAGACGGGATCCGTTATCAGGACTATCCCATCTATCTGTATCAGGAGGGTGGCGTGGCCTATATAAGTCACCGTCAAGCTGCCTTTGAAAATCCTTTCAAGATCTACAGGATAAACTGGGGGAGGGCCTTCCTTGGGAAGACGCCGGTAAGAAGTGTTCCGCTCCATCTTCCAGCGAATGACATCCCTCAATGTGCGGGGATCAAGAGGGTTCCAGGGGTTTTCAAAATGCCCATTCCCAATGTGATGAAGCTTTTCCCGGCACATCTGTTCCAGTGATATGCCTTCAAGTGAGTGGGAAAGGGGAGTCTCTTTCTTTTTTCTCTGTATTCTCATTCTTCGGTTCCACGTCCCCGGGTGGTATATTGACAGATCTTAAGGTAAGGGCAGAATAAGCAGGCAGACTGGTCAACAGGGGCGATGGTTGGGCTGTTTCGAGTGTGCTCAATGAGATAAAGGATAAGCGATGCAATCTGAGACTGTGTAAGGGTGCTCTCGTGAAAAGGTTTCGAAACGATCCCCTCTCTGGGTTTGCCTAGCATTATAAGGTATGCTTCGATGCTTCCAACCTCTTGGGAGGGTATTGCTTCCTTGAGGAGGTAGAGGTACATGGGAAGTTGGATAGAATGGAGAACGGAACGCAGTCTTGAAAGGGCCGCAAGGGAATAGTCTGAAAGATCGAATGATTCGAGGAAGGTCGCAATTTTTGGGGAAGGAATCTTAGCCGTGCTCCCCGTTTTATAGTCAATGATCCGCCAATGGGGGGGGGTGTCCGGAGTTTCTTGGATTTCGTCGACTCGGTCGACCTTACCGAAGAGGTGATAGCCTTTTAGATAGCTTCGTAGTGGTTTTTCCACAAATTTTACCCGGATCGTATGATATCTTTTTGCCTCTTCTTCCGAATAGGAAAAAAAATCGTTCAGTCGAAACTTGGCCAACTGGATTAGAAGATCCCTTCGGAGGGGTGAAAGGGTAGGGAAATCCTGATGCACGTAGAGAGAGATCTTTTTAAGCGCGGTCCTCCGCATCTCTTTTAGTGTATCCAGGGTTAGTGATTGATTCACGATCTCAAAGAAAGCTTCGTATAGAATTCTGTGTACCATCCTGCCTACTTCGGGGGCAGATTGGCCTTCCTCAATAGTCGTCTCTTCCGCAATTCCCAAGATTCTGTTCAGATAGAACCGATGGGGGCAGGTGAGATACTCATCTAAAAGGGTGGGTGAGATGTTTTCCAAAAGGCGTGTTTCAAGCTTTTCCGTGTAAAAGGACGGACGCTGTGAAGGTAGAGGCGAAAGCGTTGGAATATCGAAGGAGGCTGTTTTGACAAGTGCTGTCTCCAGCTCCCTGATCTCGCTCGCCGCCTCTGCTTGTCGGATTTCCTCTTCCAAGAGTAACTGTTCCACAAACCGGCTCCGTACCCGTTTCTCTTCACCTGTCACACCTTTCTGATAAAAGATGTGCGCCTCTCCGGCGCCATCCACAAGTCGAAAGAAGGTGTATTGGAAAAGGGATTCACGCGTTTCAAGCGAGGGGAGCCCTACAAGCGGATTCAGGGAGGGGGGGAAAAGTGGATCGATCTTAATGCTTCTCGGGAGAATCCCCTCGTTGACGTCAAGTACGAAGAGATGGGCAAAGTTAAGCAAGCGGGATTCGAGCATTCCCATTACCTGAATGCCTTGCAATGGATTGCCTTCAAAAGGGATTTGGAGAGGGTGCACCAGGTGTTTGAGGATTCGGCAGAGAATTCTGGGCGAATCGATGGACCGATGGGAGGATTGGGATAAAGAGAGCTCAGGGAGGACACGGTCGAGAACGTTCTGAGCCATTTGTCGCTCAAAATCCTTCCCCGGCTTGGAGAGTGTGGGTTGAATAGCATGGATAATCCGTGCAAGGATCTTCCCAGCTTCATCTAGAGTTTTTGCCGAAACAAAGGGGATAAGGATATTTTTATTGAGCCAGGTACAGAGATGGTAATCCTCTTCCGAAATTTCCATTAACCCCTTCAGGGTCTTGTTGAAGCGGATGAAGGAAAGGTTGTGGGTGATGATCGCTGTCTGGAGTTTTTGAGCAGTTTCCTGGAAGAGCTTTTTTTCTATCCTCATGTACTGGACAAAGGGATGGGAAAGAAAACGGTTGAGCGGCGCATGGTAAAAACCCCGTTTCTCATCTCGGGTGAGAGAAAGTTCTATCAGGGCATCAAGCAGGCGGAAAAAGAGACTCCGTTCAAAGGGAAATCCCAGTGTCACATTCTTCGGAATCTTAACAGCCTCTGAGACCTCAAGCCCATCCAGAGCGTATAAAACAGGGAAAAGGCTCTGACTGTCTGGTAAGACAACGCCCACATCCAGTGGAGTCTGGATGCCCCCGGTTTTCTCAAGGATCCCTGCCATTGATGCCGAGAGTTGCCTGGCCTCGGCATGCGTATCAAATGATTCGTAAAACGCTCTATTGGGCGGTGGGTTGCGAGAGATGACATCCTCGATCTCTACAGGTTTAACACCCCAGTACGTTCCATCCATCCAGGAGGCATAAAGGCGGTACGGGTCGGTTACTGGATGTCGTTTCTTCAGATCAGTATGAAAAAAGACCGTGGTGTTGTGATTCTGGAAGAGGTATTTGAAGATAGACCTTTGGGCCTTTGTCAGCAAGGAAAAGCCAGCGAGGACAAAGGAGCCAGTCAATCGTTTCTTTAAGGTTTCTAGCCGCCTGAAGAGATCTCCATGATAGGTCAGATTCTCTGTTTCCATGGCCTGACGGTAGTCCTTATAGAGTGCACCGAGGGAAAGGAGGATTTCCTGGGCCTCTGGAACGACATCTTCGATGTACTGAAGGGGAGGGACAGAGCTAACCATGTACTGATCAAATTCATCGAACAGATTGGAAAGATTAATGCACCAGGGGAAGACATGTTCCAAAGTTCCTCCGAGCCGGTGATAGAGAGAGAAGTGTTCCTTGAGGATATCGTAGAGCATGAAGTATCGGTCGATGTCCAGTTGAAGTTTTGGGGGATCTTCTGCAAGGGCGTAGACCCTTTCTATGGTGTAATCCTCCAAAGCAGCAACCGTGACGTTAAGCAGAGATGGTGCCTTCAGCCTGTTCTCGAAAAAGCGGACCGCCCTGCGGTTGGGAAAGAGAACCGTGAGGAAGTTTTCACCCTCAAGACGCTTTTCCACGTGGGCGGCTACCACGTCTATAAAGTTTCTTCCCACGTCTACGGCGAAGAGTTCAGACATGCCGGATCACCCCTGTTTCGAGATAATAGAGAATCCCATCGGCGTGCTGCGTTGCACCCAGCTCTCGGACGATTCTTAGGTAACGCCTTACCTGTACAATATGCGTTTCTTCTTCCCTTCCTGTCTTGAATTCCAATATGTGAAGCTTACCCTCCTTCCGAACGAGCCGGTCGATTCGGATGATCTCTCCTTCTCTCGATACGAGTTCCTTCTCACTCCAGGCCCTGTCCACGGCTGTAAAATATTCTGATAGGTCCTGAATTGTGGACGTTAGCATTTTCAGGAGGGACTCAATGATAGTTGGATGGAGGGAAAGCCCCATCCGACGAAGGGCCCGTAACAACGCTTGGTGGGCAGTGACTTGTGGAGAAAAAGTAGGGGGGAGGATGTCAATGGTTCCCAATGCAGTGTGTGCGATATTCCCCAGTCGTCTGGCACGTGCATCCATCCACGTTTCTTCCGAAACCTCTGGAGCGAGTCGCAGAGAGACCCGAATGTTTCCCCGGAGAAGAGAGGGGATTTTCCCTGACACGGCGGGCTCTTCCCTTACCTTTTTTTTCCCTTTTTGAGGGCGAAGAGAACCAAGGCGGAAGCCAGACCCGTTTTTACGCATGTAGCCGTGATGGGTACAGAGTCGTGAGAAGATATTTCCAATGGTCTGTCCTCCTGCTTCCTTTGAAGGAACCAGGACATATAGGGCTTCTTTAGCCCGGGTTACGGCGACATAAAAGAGGTTGAAATTTTCTATGAAATTTCTCTTAAATATTTCCCGCTTCCTTTCTTCCGCTATGGGAAGGTGCTTGCAGAGCCTTCTTGAGAGGTTCGCGCACAGGTTACGAGATGGATCGACCTTAAAGATCTCCTGGTAGTTTCGGGGCTTCATGGACCAGTTGGCAAAGGGGAGGATCACCACGCTCGCTTCCAACCCCTTGGCCTTGTGGATCGTCATGAGTCGGAGGGCGTTAGGGGTTTCTGGGAGGATGAGTTCTGTCTCTCCCTCGCTTTCATAGAATCCCTTTACCATCTCCGCCAGGTTAAAGCCACCTTTCTGCTCTTGGAGGAGAACCTGTTCCAGGAGTCGATCAAGAAGAGGTAGGCTGCCGGGAAATTTTTTTGGGATCTGGAAGTGGGAAATCACCTCCTGTGTAAGCTCATAAGGGCTCAGTCGGTTCGCAGAATCCCTCAGGGGAGCAAGGTATTGGGCATCCAGCTCCGGGAACGTCGTGCGAAAGAAATTTTCAAAGGGGATGCCGAATGGATACCGGTTAAGGATCTCCTCAACCTTTTCGATTGTCAGGTTGTTAAACAGGCGATCGTGAACAAGGGCATGGAGAAACGGTTCCCCTTGGGGAAAGGAGAGGTAGGAAAGAAGGTTGAGGATGGACTTGATAGGGGGGAGCGAAAACAGTTTGAGGGATTGCTCCGTAATAAAGGGGATCGGTTCCGGTTGTTCAAAGAGCCAACCGGCTATAGTTTCAATCTCTTCGTTTCTTCTCGTAAGTATAAGGATATCCTGATTGGGATATCCCTGTCGTGCTTCGTTCAGAACTCTGAGAAACGATTCCTCCACGGATATGACGGGATCTTCGGTTTTAGAGCTGGGCAGAAACCGGACGGAGATCAGACCTTCATCCGCTCCCCTTTTAGGTATCTGTTGGCTTTGACGGTAAACATCCTTAAGATCCTCAAGGCAATCGACATCTTCCACAATAGGTTGGAGGACTGGATCGAATGAGTCTGGGTCGAAGATCCTGTTGTAGAAATCGACGAGGGTTCGGCAGGAACGCCAATTGATCTTTAGCTGTTCGGTTCTACGTTTGTCGTCTCCAATAGCGGGGATCAGGTTGTACGCTTTCCTCATTAAGGTGTAGTCGCCACCCCGCCATCCGTAGATGGCCTGTTTTGTGTCCCCTACAAAGAAGAGCGTTCCACCCTCAGAAAGGCTGTTTTCGATCAGAGGTGACATTCCCTCCCACTGGCTATGTGAGGTGTCTTGGAATTCATCGATTAGGTAGTGGACATAACGCTCACCCAGCCTGCAAAAAGCGGCCGGGGCAGGGGATGTTTCATTGCCTTTCAGCAGGTCTTTGACCTTTTCTGAGAGTTTGGATCCATCAAATAGGTTCAGCTCCCGGCAGACCTTTGCTTCCTCCTCCTGTGTCAAATGGAATACCTCCAAAACTCGGAGGAACCTGCTGACTTCGAGCCGGACGATAAAGGTGGAAAGCCTTTGACGGATCTTCCTGAGGCGCTTTTCTAAGGATGGAAGATTCGGGCAGGAAAGGCCCTTTTTCAAAAGCGATTCAAGGTTCCGGTGACTGTTAATGAGCCAGTTTGGGAACTCCCTCTTTTCGAGCATTGTGAGATGGGTAACGGGATTCATTGACCTGGCGTTAAAACAACCCAAATCCCTCTGGATCTGCAGGAGCTCAGTATAAAAGTCTGCGATTAACGTCTTGATCTCCTTCCATTCCCCCTCCTCGTCGAAGCTAAAGGTGGGACCTCTTGTCAGGCAGTCGGGATGCTTCTCTTGGTATC
>JALTIG010000201.1 GCA_027004185.1 bacterium
GTCATCAATTCTCTGAAACTGACCGTAGGTTTCCAGCCGAGAACAGTTCTCGCCTTCGTGCTATCACCCACAAGGAGGTCTACTTCCGCTGGCCGAAAATATCGCTCATCCGTTTTGACGTACTCGCGCCAGTCGAGGCCCACGTGGGAAAAGGCGATGTTCACCGCCTCTTCAACAGAATGGGTTTCTCCCGTGGAAACGACGTAGTCATCTGGTTTCGGTTGTTGAAGCATCATCCACATAGCCTTCACATAATCTCCAGCGTATCCCCAGTCCCGCTTCGACTGAAGGTTTCCAAGCCGCAGTTCGTTTGCCAGACCCAGTTTGATCTTTGCCACCGTATAGCTGATCTTCCGGGTTACAAATTCCATCCCCCGGCGGGGGGATTCATGATTGAACAGGATCCCTGAACAGGCAAAAATGTTGTAGCTTTCCCTGTAATTGACGGTAATCCAATGACCATAAACCTTGGCAACCCCATAAGGGCTCCTTGGATAAAAAGGGGTTCTCTCACTTTGTGGAACCTCGCGGACCTTCCCGAACATTTCACTGCTTGAGGCCTGGTAAAACCTGATGGACTTATCCACCATCTTGATAGCTTCAAGCACCCTCGTTACACCGAGAGCAGTGATTTCCCCGGTGAGGAGTGGCTGATTCCAGGAGGTGGGCACAAAGGATTGGGCAGCAAGATTATAAACCTCCCGGGGACGGATCTCATCCAGGGCATGGGCAAGGGAGTTTTGGTCGAGAAGATCTCCCGAAATAATCTCGATGTCGTCCATTAGATGGGAAATGCGCTCAAACTTCTCTGTGCTGGCACGCCTGACGATTCCATAAACCTCGTAGCCCTTTTCCAGAAGAAACTCCGCGAGATAGGAACCGTCCTGACCGGTGACACCGGTAATCAATGCTTTTCTTTTCATTCCAACTCCCTATTCCATGTATTCATTGAGTTTGCCTTCGATCAAGGCACGGATTTCAGCAAGCCGTGCCTCCGTTTTGGCCTCGAACCTCAAGACTATGACGGGTTGGGTATTGGAAGGGCGCACCAGCCCCCAGCCATCTTCGAAGATCACACGAACCCCATCCACATCGACCAGTTCGTAGCCGTTTTTGACAAAATAATTCTTCACGGCGTTGACCACCCCAAATTTTTTCTCGTCGGGACAATCGACACGGATCTCAGGTGTAGCGAAGGTCGTTGGGCCATCAGAAAGCATTTGGGAAATGGATCGGTGATCCCTTGAAATCAACTCAAGCAGACGAAGGGAGGCGTAAATGGCATCGTCATAGCCATAATATCGATCCGCGAAGAAGATATGGCCACTCATCTCCCCTCCCAAGAGGGCCTTCTCCTCCCGCATCTTCTTCTTTATGAGCGAATGCCCCGCCTTCCACATGATAGCCCTTCCCCCATGTCTCTCGATATCCCGAAAGAGGTTCATGGAACATTTAACTTCAGAGATAATCGCGGCACCTGGGTGCTCTGAAAGAACAGCACGGGAGAAAAGAATCATTAACTGATCTCCCCAAATGATCGTGCCCCTATCATCCACAACGCCGATTCTATCGGCATCCCCATCATACCCGATCCCAAGTTCCGCCTTTGATGTTGTTACCCTCTCAATCAGGGTCTCCATGTTGGCCGGGATCGTCGGATCCGGATGGTGGTTGGGGAAACGACCATCCATATCACAAAATAGGCAGGTAACCTCACAGCCGAGGGCCTCTATCATCGGACACGCAACCACCCCCCCTGTACCATTTCCCGCATCCACAACAACCTTTACAGATCGATCCAACTGCACGTTTTCTTTAAGAGCTGTCATATATCGATCAGTAATGGAAACCGTTTCAAGCTTCCCCTTTCCAGTGACAAAGTTCCCCTTTTCAATAATCTCGCCAAGGTGGCGGATCTGGGGACCGTAGATGGTCTCCTTCCCTACGCAAACCTTGAATCCATTAAATTCAGGCGGGTTGTGGCTTCCGGTTATCATGAGACCCCCGTCAACCTCCAAATTGAACAGGGCAAAATAGAGCATCGGGGTGGGACAGACTCCGATATCAATCACTCGACACCCAGATTGGCTCAATCCCTCGACGAGCTCATCTCTGAGGCGGTCCGAACTGATCCGACAGTCTCTCCCGAGCACGACGGTGGGAGAGACAATCCCTTTCTCTCTGACCATCATGGTGGCATACCCCCGTCCAAGCTCCTCTACCACCTCTGGTGTCAGGTCTTCATCCACTCTGCCTCGGATATCGTATTCTCGAAAGATCTGGCGATTCATCTCTGCCTCCTTGTTTGGAACGGATGTACTTTACCCGAAATAGGGAAGGGTTTCAAGGTTTGATTTCCTTTGGGGTTTCCCACACCTCTTGACCTTGAAGACGAAAAACATAGGGCATGAAATCCTTTGATTCGCGCTGCGGATGAAGGGGTACCTTTCGACAACTACAGGCCACGTTTCCAGAGACAAAAAGATGCGGATACTTGACCTGAAAGATCAGTCCCCGAGGAGTTCTGGATAGCGGTCTGAAAAGGGGAAGAGGGTTTCAAGCCCATAGGCAGCCTGCAACAGCCTTTGTTCCCCGAAGGTTTCCCCGAGAAACTGCAGCCCTACGGGCAAGTTTTCCCGGGTCCATCCACAGGGAACAGAGATACCGGGAAGACCGGCCAAGTTAGCGGAAATGGTAAAAATATCGGAAAGATACATTTGGAGGGGATCCTCGGTTTT
>JALTIG010000202.1 GCA_027004185.1 bacterium
AAGAGGCCTTCTCTCACCCTCAGGCAGTATTTAGAAAAATGGTGGTGGATGTAAGACACCCCGTTGCCGGGCATCACAGGCAGATTGGTTTCCCCATAAAGTTTTCAGGTATTTCCCCAGACGTGGCTCGTCTCCCTGCCCCAAGACATGGGGAACATACCATCAGTATCATAAAGGAGTTGGGGTATGCGGATTCGGAAATCAAAACCCTGGTGAGGGAAAAAATAATTTTTGGGATAGCTAATTGAAACCTATGGGTTAAGGAGATCTTATGGACGCGATACATTCCTTCATTGATTTTCTGGAAGAAACAGAGTTCGGGAACTTACCCGAAGAGGCCATCGATCGTGCAAAGCGTTTCATCCTGGACACCCTGGGGGTTGCTATTGCGGGAACCTCTGCGCCAGGGTGCAAAGAGACACTGCAAACCTACGGTGACTGGGGGGGGCGGGAAGAGGCTACCGTCTGGTTTTACGGCCGGCGGTTGCCAACCTACACGGCAGGCCTGATGAACAGTCTGCTGTCCCACGCCCGGGATTTTGACGATGTCTTCGACAAGAGTGCCCTGCACGCCCTTGCCACGACGTTCCCCCCTGCTTTGACACTGGGAGAGAAGAAGAGGGTTTCGGGACAGGACCTGATCACCGCCGTGGTGTGCGGCGTGGATGTCGTGGTGAGAATGGGGCTGGCGATACGGCGGCCCTTATCCTGGATTCGAACAGCCACGTGCGGGGGCTTCGGAGCCGTAGCTGTGGCAGGCAAGATTTTTAACCTTTCGAGGGAAGAGCTGCTACACGCCTTCGGTATTATGTACAGCAAAACGGCCGGAAACGCCCAGTGTCTGCTGGACGGGGGATTGTCCAAAAGGTTACAACCAGCCTTTGCCGTGAGTGATGCCATCCAGTCCGTGGCGCTTGCCATGAATGGGATCAACGGAGCAACGGAGGTCCTGGAAGGGCCTTACGGGTTTTTTAACCTCTACGAGCATGGAGACTATGACAGGAACAAGCTGACCAAGAATCTTGGGAAGCATTACCATATCCTCGATTTAAGCTTTAAACCATACCCCTCCTGCCGAATGACCCATGCCACGATTCAAGCGGTTCTCGAATTGCGGGAGGCTTATGGCATATCCCCCGACGCGGTGGCAAAGGTCCGGACCTGGGTTTCTCCCATGGTGAAGGAAATGGTGGGGAATCCCTTTGTGATTCGTGATAACCCCCAAGTGGATGCCCAGTTCAGCATTCCCTACACGGTGGCGGTAGCTCTGACCAAAGGGGATGTCTTTATCGAGGACTTTGAAGAGGAGGCGATCCGCTCCCCGGAATTGAAGGCCCTGGCTGATCGGGTCGAAGTCGAAATTCTGGATACCCTTGAGGCAAAGGACATGCAGCATGCCACCGTGGAGATATCCCTCCGGGACGGGCGGCGTCTCCAGGCCCGGACCGAGGCCCTGAAGGGGAGCCCAAAGATGGACATGGATTGGGATGCCTGTGTTGAAAAGTTTCGAAAATGTGTGGCGTTCATTGAAAGTCCCATGGATGGTATGAAGATTGAGCAAATCATCACCGATGTAAAAAGTCTGGAAACCCTGAAGGACGTTTCCACACTTGTCGGCCATCTTGTCATAGAATAGTTCCACCATAAATTTAGCCAAAGGAGAGGCGTTTTGGGAGACCTGTCGAATGATGAGATAACAAGGCTCACGGATTCCCTTAAGGCGATTGTCGGGGAAGACTATGTCTCCACAAGCATCTTTGAGCGGATTCGATGTGGTCTGGATGTCTACCCCTACGGAGCAGACAAAAAGAAACTTCCTTACGCCATCGTTCTTCCTAAAACGGCGGGTGAAATTTCCGAGATTCTGAAACTGGCGAATACCTTGGGAATTCCGGTCTATGTTCGGGGATCCGGGACCTCCCTCGCGGGGGCGTCCCGCTACAAGTATCCCGGAATTGTCATCAACACCCATCGAATGAATAATTTGGAGTTTTATGAAAACTATGGTTACGCGGAATGCGAACCAGGATGTGTTTGTTACGACGTGATGCAGGCCTTCGAAGCACGGGGGGCCTTTTTGCCCGTGGCACCTGGAAGTAAGCTGATTGCAAGTATGGGGGGACTGGTGGCGAACAATACCAGCGCCCATATCATCGATGCCAGTATCGGAAAGTTCTCGGATTATATTCTGGGGGTCCAGGCGGTTTTGCCAACCGGTGAAATTATCGAAACGGGAACAAAAGGACTGCGACGCCCTGCCGGAACGGATCTGACAAAGTTTTTTGTAGGGAGTGACGGATTGCTTGGAGTTATCACAAAGGCTCGAATTAGGTTGGTTCCGACATTTTTCAAGGCATACGGTTATGCAGTTTACGAAGACCTTAGGTCTCTTGCCCGAGGCGTACAGCGGATGTATATGGAAAAACGCCCCATGCCCCTTTATATGGAATTTATGGAGAAAGAGACGGCCCGCATTGGGTACGAGATCAAGGGAATGGATCCCCCGGAGGGTGCCGTAATATTTTTTGTCGCCACGGGCACTTCTCAGCAGGAAGCCGAAGGGAAACTCGATCTGATTATTCAGTCACTAAGGAAAGAAAATCCCCGAGAGATTCGCCATATCGCCGATATGGGGGAATGGGAGAAACTCTGGTCGGCCCGGGAGGTGATTGGTTCCTACATCATGCAGAAAAATGAGAGCCAGTTCAGTTCGGCCGAGATTGTGTCGAATTTA
>JALTIG010000203.1 GCA_027004185.1 bacterium
CTGACGGTTCCGCGTCGCACCTGTCATGGTGAGATGTTGGATTCCTTTCTCCTCCAGGTCATGGGTGACCGTTTCTATGACGCCAAGAAAATTGGTAAAGATGAGGATCTTATGTCTATTTTCCACCGCATCCAGCACCTGTTCCAGGAGAACCTCCCGCTTGGGAGAGATAATACCACCCTCTGTTTGGGTTTCAGGACTGGAGGCAATCTGACGAAGCTCCATTAGGGCCTGAAAGATAAAAAAACGGGACTTTTCAAACCCCTGAATTTCAATCTGTCGGCCGATAGCCTCCTTATAGAATAGCCGGCGGGTTTCATAGAGGCGTCGCTGCGTTGGCGTAAGATCCACGTAGAGGGTCTGTTCCACCTTGTCGGGCAGGTCTTTCAGGACATCCCGTTTAAGACGGCGAAGAATAAAGGGATAGATCTTTTTCTGGAGTTCCCGAGTCACGGCTTCGTCATGTTGATGCTGGATTGGGTCCCCGTAGCGCCTCTTGAACTCTTGAGCACTTTTGAACATACCTGGATTCAGGAACCTGAACAGGCCGTAAAGTTCCCCAAGATTATTTTCGATCGGGGTTCCGGATAGCGCGAGGCGATGCTCGCTTTTAAGGAGCATCACCGCTTTCGAGGTTTGAGAATAGATATTTTTAATTGCCTGTGATTCGTCGAGGATAATATAGTAGAAATCCTCTTCCCTGAAAGTTTCTATGCCGGTTCGTAGCATCCCATAGGTTGTCAGAATCACATCATGCTCTCGAGCCTTTGCCATATCCCGATTCGCTCCGCTCCAAACATACACAGATAGCTGGGGACAGAACTTTCTGATCTCCAACTCCCAGTTGAACAAAAGGGTTCGGGGCATGACGATCAGGGAAGGTTTGGGAGATTCTTCCCTGACAGCGGTAAGCAGGGTGATGGCCTGCAAGGTTTTCCCCAGACCCATATCATCGGCGAGGCAGCCTCCCAGCCGGTGTTTGTGGAGGTAATACAGCCATTTATAGCCATACTTCTGATAGGGTCGCAGCGCACCGTTGATTTGAGGAGGCTTTGGCTGCGTTTCGCCAATCCGGTTAAATCCTGTGAAAAATTCCCTGACTTTTGGAAAAGATGTACTGGAGGTCTTTTCGTCAATCAGATCCTCCACGATGGGGAGGTCAAAAAATGACAGCCGGACCTGTTTCCCATTCAGTTCGAAGAGACGCTGGAGACGTTGAATGTAATTCCGTTCTATGATGACGCTCGTTCCGTCATTCAGGGTGATGTATCCCTGTTTTCGGTATCGGCCGAGCAGGTCCACGAGGCTGAAAGTCTCGCCTTCCACCTCGACACTTCCATCCCCTTCCAGAAAGTCGATTCCATGCTGGAGGCGTAGGGAAAGGCGGGGGGTAGAAGCGGGGCGAATTTTATAGGCTCTCAGTTTTTCCGTCCCAAAGAGCGTGAAGCGTTCGAGCATGGTTTCGAGCTCTCCATAGAGAAAAACCGAAGCCAACTCCCCTTCAATAACAAAGAGGGTACCTTCCTGAAAGAATTCTGTCCGTTCATTCGCACCTATCTTCTTTCTGTAATGGGTAAGGGCACTACGCAGATATCTCACAGCGGCGTTGAGATCCTGCTCCACCACGTCCCGTATAATGACTTTTCGTTCGAAATCGTTGATCTCGGCTACACGGCTGATTTCGTAATCCTGAAGGAATTCTGGGCTGAAACCAGGAATTACGGAGATCAGAGAAAGCCGAAGGGCGTAGAGGGTATCGACATCTTCGAAAAGAATTCCTGGGGCCGCCATGATCGGTGGTCCGACAGTTGTTTCGTAGTCCCCAAAGGAAATGTGCAGGCCGTGGAAAAACGAAGTTGCAAGGGCCAGGTAATTCCTTAAATCCCGGGTGCCAATTTTGGTTTGAAAGAGTGGTAGATCCCGATAGTTCTCTCCAAGGGGCGGAATTTCATGGATAACGGTTCCAGCCAGTACGTAACGCTCACTAAGCAGTTTCAGGTTTCCATCTGCTGTATCGACTTCACGTCCTTCACTGACGAGGCGGAGTCTGCATGAAACAACCTTTTCCTGACCGTTCTCTACCTTTGTTGGGGGGAGGGCCAGCTCTAAATGAGAGGGATGTGGAGCAAAGGATAACGGCCTTCCACTTTCATCCATAAAGACGGTTGTACCCTTCAGTATATCGAGAAGGTTATCATGCTCCCCCACATAAACCCGGTCATTTTGACCTTTTCCATCCCAGTCGATTTGTAATGACCGGCGTTTCCGAACCGCCTCAATGGTCCGGATAAATTCCCGCAAAGCCCCGGTATAGGCCCGATAATCTGGAGTTACGTCTCGTCTTTTGTCGGTCAAGCGTAGATAGGCTCCCCTCTCGTCGAACTCCAGACGAACATAAAGCTGGGAGATCAGTCCATCGCCTCCCCGATAGGGGAGAGGTTGCTTTTTTCTTTTGAGTGATTGAAATTTCAGCATAATTAACCTTAAGCTCTGAAGATTCCCCCCTTAGATCCCTTAAATGGTAATACCTCCCGGTCTGGAGATTCCCTTATGATGGTGGCAAAGGGAATCCCTGGGGTGTCAGTGCGGAAAACGATAGTATTGCCTGGTTTATCCTTTTTATTGATTCTATAATATAATGGCAGTGGCTACGGCCTCCCATCAGGTCTGTGATAATACCCTATTCCGTGATCAAGGTCAATTTTCTATACATGACCCAAAATCAACAGTCAAAATTGTGTTGAGGTGTTAGAGAGGGTTCACAGAAATGAAACATCACAGCAGGCTTTCGGAAGAATTCAAAGCAAAGGTTGCACTATGAGTCATCAAGGGACATAAAATCGCAAAGAAAATGGTCCAGGGGATGGATCCACATTAATCAAATCACCCTGTGGAAGAGGCAACCTTTTGAGGCCACACCTAAAATTTTTGCACGTGGGGAAGACAAAGAGTTGGAGTGGGTACTGAGGGAAAAGGATCAACTATATCGTAAAGTAGATCAGTTCTAAGCACTTATCCGCTGTAGGTAGGGAAGAGGAGAGATTGAAAGGTATCCGAGGGGAGACGGGAAAATGCAAGGGTTGTCTTGACATTGGGTGGGGTGCCTTAACCCCCACAATAGCGTTCAACTATAAAAAGGGGGGGACGTTTGCTCCCCCTTTTTAGTTTCGGTGGAGTTTCCTCTACTTAACTCCCAATTTGGCTAAAGTCAGCCTATCTGGCTTTCCTGTAACTTTTAGCCCATTTCTCTTCTGGAATACTTTGATGGCAGCACGGGTGTGTTTTCCAATGATACCATCAATCTTTAGGTGAAATCCTTTTCTGTTAAGGGCCTTTTGTAGGGTTTTTACTTCCTTTCTGCTAATGGCACTTTTGTGCTTTGTTGCCTTAGCCTTAGATGGTACTTGTTGCGTTTTTACAATCTTCTTTTGCGTGGTGGGAGATTCGTTACCCGCAAAAGCAACGAATACACAACCCAAAACCAACGAGCATCCACACAAGATACTAAGCGCTAATCTCTTTTTATTCCCATTCATCCTCATCATTTTCATAATCGTTTTCAACCTCCTCTTCTTCCCTACCAACATAATTAAAGTTTTTAACCGTTATGATCTTTCGGCCATCGTTCAGTTCCCTTATTATGCCAACCACCTCTACATTTTCGTCGAGCATGGAAAATAGCTTCTTCCCCATACTATCCGACTTGACCACATATTCCTCATCGTCGGGTGTATAGATCAGCACACTTAAAAGATGGTCGTTGTCACCCCATCTTTCCGGTAGAACGATGCCACTAACCTTGTGCAAATCAGCTCTTCCCACTCATACATCACCTCCTTTCTGAATCAGCCATCTTTCCAAACTCTTTCATGGAGAATTCAGCATAATCTATGCCATAGCATAAGGTTTTTGTACTCTAAGAAAAATCAGTAGATTGCTGTGCTTAAAATGTGAACTAATTATATATATTACACTTTGAGCGGCTTTTGATCCAAAAGGGCCTTATGCCCCATCGAGGTACATTTTTTCACCTGAACGTAAAGAAGGAACCCTGAGTTCCTCATTTCTTAGAAACCGGAACTTGAGATTCCGATATATCTACCTGACTCTTGAATCCCTCTTTTTTTATTCCATACCTGAACATCAACTTATGTAATTGACGCGTGCTAATACCCGCAGCTGTTGCTGATTTCTGGATGTGGCCCTTATAAAAAGAGAGGAGACTATGCAAGTAATTCTTCTCAATAGCCTCAATTGCCTGAGCTCTCACCTGAGACAATGTGGGGAAAGAATCACTTGAAGAAGACCCTGGGGATTTAACCTCTGAAACAAAAAGCTCAATCGGGAAACTTTCAGCGGTGAGTACAGGGGAGCTCTCAAGTATGTAGGCGCGTTCCATAAGATTTTCCAATTCACGTATATTCCCGGGCCATTCATAATTTTCGAAGGCGCTCAATACTCTTTGTTCTACATCGTATATCTTCTTCGAATACAATCTGTTCAGTCTTTTTAAAAAAACATCGACGAGATAAGGAATGTCTTCTAACCTTTCTCTAAGCGGGGGAATATCTATGGGGAACACACTCAAACGGTAAAAAAGGTCTTTTCTGAAACGTCCCTGAAGACTCATCTGTTTCAAATCTTCATTTGTGGCAGCAATAATTCGTGCATCTGCCTCAATATCTGTCTCTCCCCCTACCCTTTGAAATGTTTTCTCTTGCAATACTTGTAAAAGCTTGACCTGGGCAGAGGGTGTAATCGTTCCTATTTCATCTAAAAAGATTGTCCCCTTGTTGGCTATTTCAAATTTGCCAAGTTTTCTTCGGTCAGCCCCTGTAAATGCCCCCTTTTCATGACCAAACAACTCACTTTCAATAAGGGTATCAGGTATTGCACCGCAATGAACACTTATAAATTGAGATTCCGCCCGGTTACTATGTCGATGGATAAGTCTCGCCAGCACCCCTTTACCCGTACCAGTTTCTCCTGTCAGCAAAACAGTCATTTTTGTTGGGGCCACCAGCCGTATCTTCTCAAATACCTTTTTCATCTTCGGGCTTTTTGTATTAACAATCTCCAGTGAGTCAATTGCCCAAAATCTATCTCTTAAATAGCCCAATTCCTCTTGTTTTAATGTGGATTCATAGATATTTTCTGTAACATGCTTAAGCTCATCCCTATTTATAGGATATGTAATATAATCGTCAGCACCTGCTTTAACTGCCCTCACGGCATCCCGAATCTTTTCTTTGGAGGACATAATAACAATCCTGATATTTGGAAATACACGCCAGAAAGGTTGTAAAAGCTCCTTGTAATTGATACGCCCGTTTGAGGACTGTGACCAGGAGCAAAGGAGCTCTACATCGACGAAAAGAAACTCATACCGCCTTTTATTGAAAAGATCTAAACACGACTTTCTATCTGCTACAGCATCTATCAAAAATTCTGGTTGAAAACAGCGCTCGATCGCTTGGAAAGATAATGGATTAACATAAGCAACAAGGATACGTTTCATGGCACAATCTCAAAGCTATACAAACCCTTCCCCTTAAATATATTATTTTCAAAAATATCCTGTAGTCTTAATTAATTACAGAGCCAAGTTTTTCCTGGTTTTGTGCATTGGCTGCCAGCAACCTATGCTCGCACGCCTTCAAAATCTCGCTTAACATATCTGGATACGAGGTCCCGCAAACTTGGCCATTATAGCCAAATGTCCATCCCAGCACCAACCAGGATTAGGATTAACTTCCAGTAGCCTCGGTGTATTATTTCTATCGAGACGCCAGTCAAATCTTGCGTAATCCCTGCATTGCAATCTTTCAAACAATCGCACGCAACTGGCAATCAGATACCTTTCTGTTGCCTCTGGTAAGGTTGCTTTAACAGATTTTATCTTCCAATAAGAAGATTCCGGAAGCCACTTGGACTCATAACCACAGATCTTTGGCAAATCAGATGGGAGCTCTGAATAATCTATTTCGATAATAGGCAATGGCATGTAGGATTCGGGTGGGTTTCCAATAATCCCCACGCTAATATCTTTTCCATTAAGAAACTGTTCAACAAGTATTGGCTTGTCATAGCCAAACTTTTCTCTAACCGTAAAAATAGCTTTCTCAAGCGACTCGAGATCAAAACATACACTGTCCTGAGTGATACCAAAGCCGGAATCTCCAAAGTTAGGCTTTACGATAACGGGGAACTGGAGCGAAAATTCTATGAAATCGACATCTTCAGGATGGATTAGAAAGGCCTTTGGAACAGGAATATCCATTTCTGAGGCAATACCTCGAACAAGCGATTTGTCGTAACAATAAGCAAGACACTGTGGAGTTCCACCCGTATAAGGTAAGTCAAGCATTTCAAGAAAAGCGGGAACATGGAGTTCTTTTGAGGCCTCATTGAAATATCCCTCATCACATAAATTAAAAGCAAAATCTATTTTCTGCCTCATATATACTAATTTGTTTATAAGTGTGTCATGTTGATCTAAGTAAGTAAATTTATAATCTTTTAATTTAGTCAACGCCCTTTTCAACTCATCAATTGTGAAAAAATCATCCTCATCAAAGTTGGCATTTGGTTTGATAACATCGGTCTTACGGGGATCACCCAGAATAACGACGACATTTTTAGAGACTTTCCCTGCCCTTGGCGGGAACGTCCATTTTTTCTTTTTAGCTATCGCTGAAACAGCGAAACGCCTCCCCATCATACCCAAGTCTTGATTTCTCTTTGAGGCAGGCTTCATCATAGAGCTAAAGGTTATTTTTTCAAATCCCGCGCTTTCAAGAAGATTGCTTATATCCTTTTTCGAATAAAGCCTTTCCGCATAAAATTGGTCAGAAATAACCCCCTTTTTCACATGTGTAATGACTTCTCTCGAGATTATGCGGGCTTTGTCTTTTGATAGCGAACGTTCTCTACACACAAAATAATTCTTGTTTATCCATTCCCAGCTTCGAGCCTGAAATTTCTTTTTCATATACTTTCCATCCATAAGATCAATCAATATCATTCCTGAAGGTTTTAGAACTCTCAGGACATTTTGAAGAACTTTTAAGTCATCGGCCAGAGATTCAAAATATCCGAAGCTATTCCCAAGTATGAGAACATAATCAAATGAATCCGGCGCAAATGGTAGATTCCTTGCATCCCCCTCCTTAAAGGTAATACCCGTGCCCCTTTCAAGGTTAAGCTTACGGGCTCTTGTGATTAAGTAGTGAGACCTGTCTAATCCTGTAATATTTTTAAAACCCCTTTCGGCAAGTTCAAAAGAATGCCTTCCTTGACCACAACACAAGTCTAAAATGCTGCTGTCTTCCGAGGGAGATAATATATCAAGACAAGTATCTACTTCCTTACAGGTAATCGCGTGATCTTCTATAACATCGCCATCTGTTCTCAGATAATTTGCGTTGAAAATTTGCCTCCACCAGTCTGCTTTGACGTAACTTTCAAGGTCTTCAACAGGACCCAAGCAATCTATCCAACGCCTTTTATTGATCTTTGTTGCCTTATTCATTTTCTTTCTATCCCTTAGGGTGCCCCTATTAATAAATTACCTTTGTTTTTAATAGGTTGTATCCTTCTCATCCCCACCACAATTCTACATAACAAAGTAATCCTATCTATTGACATATTATCAATTTGTCAAGAGCGATTTCCGTCCCAAATACAACATTAAAACTTTGTTAGTGTTGATTAGAATGCGGCAGAAGGTATGAAGAAATAGCCGTTTTTTTATTTGTGCTGGATGCTTCTCGAATCGATAAAAAAATCACAGCCTTCAGGCTTAACCGATGTTTATGGTGTTGAAGGTTTGCTTCAGACTACGCGAATTTAGAGAATAGCCATTTCGTCTAAGACCCCTCATAATAATAGATTATATCTATATAATTTATAAAATTTTATAGATATTTCCAATTTGACATTTCAGGGTTTTTCTCTATAAATGGCAAGAGAGATTTAGAGGTGAGAAATTAAATTGGAAGGTACATCATGGTAGTTCCTAAAAGAGTAAAGGAGATGGTGGGTGAAGGCAAGATCATAGCCTTTGCCACATGCGATGGGGAAGGTTGGCCCAATGTCGTTCCTATACTACAGCATTGGTGGATTGATGAAGATGTCAT
>JALTIG010000204.1 GCA_027004185.1 bacterium
TCGGCCTTGCCAACAAATTAAAGGCCTATTGTCTTCAGGATCATGGGAGGGATACTGTGGAGGCTAATGAAGAGCTCGGATTCAAGGATGATTTGAGAGATTACGGGATTGGTGCGCAGATTCTTGCTGATTTGGGGGTGAGGAAAATTCGATTGATGACCAACAACCCAAGAAAGGTAAAGGGATTGGAAGGATATGGCATTGAAATTGTGGAGCGTGTTCCTATTGAAATCCCGCCCAGGAAAGAGAATGTAAGATACCTGAAAACGAAGAGGGATAAAATGGGACATATTTTAACTAACCTGTCTTAAGAAAGGAGATCAAGATGCCCAAAACGCTGGAAGGGATTATTCAAGCGGAGGGATATAATTTTGGGATTGTGTTGAGCCGGTTTAATGCGTTTATTACGGATAGGCTGCTGGAGGGGGCCCTGGATTGTCTAGAGAGGAACGGAGCTGATATGAAGAAGGTAACGGTGGTTCGTGTGCCTGGCGCCTTTGAAATCCCCCTTGCCTGTTTGAAAATGGCGCAAACAAAATCTGTTGATGCGGTTATTGCGTTAGGAGCCGTTATTCGAGGAGCAACTCCGCATTTCAACTATATCAGCAACGAGGTGGCCAAGGGGATCGCCAATGCATCACTCCAGACAGGTGTTCCTATAACATTTGGGGTTATTACCTCTGATACTATTGAGCAGGCAATCGAGCGTGCCGGGACAAAGGCAGGTAATAAGGGCTGGGATGCAGCTTTATCTGCGATTGAAATGGTGAATCTGTTTAAAAAGATGGCAAGTGTTTAAAGGATAATCTCACGACAATCTGGTTGCTTAAAACGTGAAGATCTTTTTGGAGATAGGTCGAGGGATGCTTTTAGAGGTTTTATCAGGCAAAAGCGCCTTGTAAAGGGGCTAACGAGGCGGAATAAACTACGTTTTTTTATTCATTCAAAGTGGGTGTGGAAATCTTTTTAAAAGAAGGCCTTTCTGAAATGACAAGCAGAAGAAAATCTCGAGAAATGGCACTTC
The DNA here is from genome assembly GCA_027004185.1 of bacterium. GTDB lineage: Bacteria > Desulfobacterota > S145-22 > S145-22 > S145-22 > S145-22. Next base: position 1,025 of record JALTIG010000204.1, read on the forward strand.
AGATTTTGTACCAGATTGATTTTGTGCCGTTTCCAGCTGAAAAAGCGGTGAAACTTTTTTGTGAACACTTTTCTTCTGATAACTTGAATTGTGAATTTGTTTCATATCTTGTGGAAGGGGTCCTCTCGCATAAAGAGGAGATCGATGCACTCATCTCAAGTCTTTCCTCGAAGTGGCGGATTGATCGTATGTGTTCCACGGATAGGAATATTATTCGTTTGGCTACATTTGAAATACTGTACTGTCCAGATATTCCCCCCAAGGTTTCTATCAGTGAGGCGATAGAGATAGGGAAAAGATTTGGTACCCTGGATTCCGGGGCTTTTATTAACGGAATTCTGCACGCCCTTTTAACGCGTCTCGATCGCCATTCGGTACCTGATATTATGCAGTGATGTTATGAAATTTATTCTGACGGCAAATTCCATCGAAAAGATCTTTTCTGAATGTTCGGTCTGCTTTCTTTTTAAGGACCTTCGTCCTTTGAGAGGGGGGGTAGGGATTTTGGATTGGGCTTTAAACGGTTTGATTACCCGACTAATCAGGGATGGTAGGGTGACGGGTGAGTACTTCGAATCAACTCTGATCCTCCCGAAAAAACTCGTTGCCTGCGATAAACTGCTGATATTTGGAATGGGACGCTTTGAGAAATGTTTGCCGGAAAGGATTCAGGAAGTGGGTCATAAGCTTTTTAATATCCTTGTCAATTTGCGCGTGAGGGATATTTCGTTTTCTTTTCAGATGCCCAGCAAAGATCTGCCCGCGGAGATCTTTGCGGAATCCTTTACAAAAGGATACATTTTAAGTATAACTCAACAAGATCAGGATCTTCAAGAGTTTGCAGAGAAGATGAACCTCGCCGTGTCTACAGATAAGAAATTGATTGACAAAACCCTTCTAGGTGTTCAAAAAGCGAAGGTATCCCTTGAAAGACACTTTAAGGTTATGGTTCTTGAATAACACCCGAGATATAGTGGGGAAAGCCTTATGAAAAAGCCTACGTTCATCCTATTTTTGGCCTTTATGTTCATCCTCACAGCAACCCCTTCGATCACAATTGCAAAAACAAGATCAAACCAGAAAAGGCAGGTTCGAACTCATAACACTCATAAAAAGAGTTCTAAAGAGAAGTCCTTAAGGTTAAAAAAACCTTTATATTATTATGTCGCCCCTCTAGAAGAAAATCTTCGCAAGACACCATCAGGTAAAAAGATAGGCTCTCTCGAACGAGGAACCGCTGTCAAGGTAAAAAAGATAAGAGGGAAGTGGGCCCTTGTGACTATTAAAGCCTGGATTTGGCTGCCATCCCTTTCGAAAACCAAACCGAAAGCAGCCATGGAGCTCCTGATAAGCGATATTAAAGGATCTTTCGGAAAGCATCGTTTCGTTATTAAGGGTAAACTGAGTAACCAGACGAGAGTAGCCTTCAAAAGGGTTGTGCTGCTAGGTGAGTTGTTCAAGGGGAAAAAACGCGTAGCTCACAAGAAACTCATCCTATTCTCTAAAGAGAAACCTCTCCAACCGGGTAATGTTTACCCATTTTACATTTCTTTTAAAAAGCTGAAAGGGTATGACAGTTATGGGGTGAGGATCCTAACTGCCTCAGAGATGTGATGTATCTTAAGATGGTGCCGAAGGCGGGACTCGAACCCGCACAGGCATTGCCCACCACCCCCTCAAGATGGCGTGTCTACCGG